>CANGLK010000008.1 GCA_947454735.1 Candidatus Nanopelagicaceae bacterium | reverse complement strand
ACTGAACCCTTTACATATGTCAGGTCTGCGGCAAGTCCATCTTTGCTCTGTGGTGTTCCGACGCAGATGAAGTGAACATCAGCATCTGCAACCGCAGAGAAATCAGTAGTGAATGAGAGGCGACCTGTCTTCATCTCTTCTGCGAGCAAGGTATCGAGACCTGGTTCGTAGAAAGGAAGCTCACCTTTTTGGAGGAGCTCCACCTTCTGTGGATCGGTATCGATACCAACAACATCGAATCCGAGAGATGACATACATGCAGCGTGTGTTGCGCCTAGGTAGCCGCAACCGATGACTGAGAGCTTTAACTTCATGCCCATGAGTCTATTGCAGAGTCGTTATTTATTTGCTCCGCATGGATTCTCTGCCGCAGTATGTGTCTTAAATTTATCTACAGTAGACGCTGTCTGTGAGGCCTTTGGTGATGCAGATGACTTAGGTGAAATCACGGTATCAACCAGTGCGGTGTCATTCTTTATACGGTTCCAAAGTTCAGGGGCGAGCGTTGAATCCCAAATCACCACCGAACCAAGTCCAGGATATCTGCCATTGGGATCGGAGAGTGGAACGGTCAAGGTGCGCACATTTCCAGATGAGAGATTTCGCATCTGCTTCGCAAGCGTGAGAAGGTCGTTCTTATTGACGCTGGCATCCATCTTCACTGTCGAGATCGTTGCCTGAAAGAAATTTGCCAACTTAATAGGGTTGAGCAGCGTTCCAGAAGAGGTTGCTTTACGAATTACTGCAGATACAAATTTCTGCTGACGCTCCATTCGACCAATATCTCCACGACCATCGAAATCACGTGTGCGGACATACTTGAGAGACTCAACACCATCAAGAGTATGAGTTCCTGCATCCATAACTAAGTGGCTCTTAGGATCATTGATGGCAACGTTAGAACAGACTTGAATTCCACCCAGAGCATCTACAACACCAACGAATCCAGCGAAGCTCACTTCAACGTAGTGATCAATCTTGAGCTGAGTCATGCCTTCGATTGTCTGGATAAGAAGTGGCGCGCCACCGAAAGCGAATGCAGCGTTGAGCTTTCCTGCACGCGCTGGAATCTGTGACTTTCCATCTTGGCTTGTATGTGCAGGAATAGTTACGAGAGTGTCGCGGGGGAGTGAGACGATAAATGCAGAGTCGCGATTCTTTGAAATATGGACCAAGAGCATGGTGTCAGAGCGACCACCTGCTGCAACTTTGACGCCACCTACGCGCAACTTCTTCAACTGTTCTTTAGTCAGTCCTTCGCGGTTATCAGAACCCACAACGAGGTAGTTCAGAGCAGAGTTCACCTTCTCAGGGCGATTATTTAATCCAGCAAAGACATCGATGCGCGAAATCTGGCCGCTAATCTGGCCAAGCCCAAGCCATGTGATGGCAGAGAGGGCTACAACACCCAATGAGATTGATGTAATAATTCGAATTGCGCGAGTTGATTTCACATGCGCAGGGTACTTGAACGATAGCGTTGTGGGGTTATGGCGACACAGAACAATCACCAGTTAAGTGGCTCACCGCTGCCCGCAGTCTCTGTGATCCTTCCAATTCTCAATGAAGAGCTCTATCTCCGCGATGCAGTGCTCTCAATCCTTTCTCAGGATTACCAAGGTTCATTCGAGATTGTTCTCGCAGTCGGACCTTCAAAAGATCGCACTCACGAGATTGCAGATCAACTTCATCGTGAAGATACTCGAGTAATTGTTGTCGACAATCCATCGGGTCGAACTGCGGCAGGACTCAATCTCGCACTTAGCGCAGCAAGTGGCGCAGTTATCGTTCGAGTTGATGGACATGCGCAGATTCCTCAAAACTACATCTCTATAGCAGTCGAATTACTTAGAGCGACAGGTGCCGTAAATGTGGGCGGACTTATGGCCGCTGTGGGTCAGAGTCCATTTGAGCGAGCAGTTGCTGGTGCGATGCGCAGTCCACTTGGCGTCGGTGCATCTCGTTTTCATACAGGTGGTGAGGCAGGTGAGGTCGATACCGTTTATCTCGGTGTCTTCGTCAAAGATGCACTTCTTGAAATCGGTGGATTCGATGAGAGATTTACTCGCGCACAAGATTGGGAGCTCAACTTTAGATTGCGTGCCAAAGGCGGAACGATTTACTTCGACCCACGACTTGAAGTCACATATCGCCCACGATCATCAGTTACGGCCCTTGCCAAGCAGTACTTTGAATATGGACGTTGGCGCCGAGTTGTATCTCGTCGACATAAGGGCACCATTAACTATCGCTATCTCGCCCCGCCTGTCGCGCTCGCTGGTTTCCTCGTCTCAATTCTCCTCGGAGCATTCATCAATTCAATCTTCTTTATCCCTGCCGTCATCTATCTTCTCTTCGTTGCGGGGGCTTCTATTGTTATCGCTCAATCTCTCGCGCAGTACATCTACTTATTAGCTGTCATCCCAACGATGCACTTTGCATGGGGAGCAGGCTTTATTACCTCGCCCAAGAGCATCGTCCCTTCATCTGATTAATAGGGATACTGAGGTAATCTTCCCCGTATGAGTCAGCCGCAAGTTGTATATGTGCCTTTTAAGGCTGGCCTACCTCCTATGCGCGCATATATGCGCTCGCTCTGGCATCGCCGAGCTTTTATCTCTGAATTCGCACGCTCTGAGCTTCGCGAGCAGAACTTCGGTTCTCTCTTTGGTCAGCTCTGGTTGGTGCTCAACCCCCTTCTCCTTTCAGGCGTTTACTTCCTCTTGATCTACGTCATTGGTGGAACTAGCGATTCAACTCGCTTTGGACATCTCACCGCGACGCTCTTCCTCTTCTATTTGATTGCAAATAGTTTGACCGGGGGCGTAAAGGCAATTACCTCTGGCCAGCGTTTAATTCTCAACACTTCATTCCCGCGCATCATGTTGCCGATATCTGCAGTGGTGGTCGCAATCTTTAGATTCTTGCCCACACTCGTCGTAGCGTTAGCAATTCATGCAATTCTCGGCCTACCTTTCTCTTTGCAGATGCTCTGGGCTATTCCAGTTCTCTTTATCGCAGTTGTCATGGCGCTCGGAATGGCAATCTTGATTTCATGTATCAACGTTTACTTCCGCGATATTTCAAGCATGCTGCCTTACTTAACGCGCTCACTTCTCTACTTATCACCGATTCTCTATGAAGCATCAAAGATTTCATCTCATATCAAGCGATATGAGATTGTGAATCCAATCTTCTATCTTCTGGATTCATGGTCACGTGTGATGGTTCATGCGCAAGCGCCACATCCCCGCGCTCTTCTTCACGCTTCATTCTTTGCTCTGACAATTTTTATTGTCGGCACATACTTCTTCCTATCGAGGGAGCGTGATTTCGCTGTCCGACTTTAACCACGACCATTCTCGAGGCGCTATCGCCGTATCGGTTCAAGATCTTGGGCTGACCTACACAACTTCGATTGATAAGAAGCCAACTCTCAAAGCACGTTTGAAGTCGCTCGGTCGCGGTAAGAAGCACACTCGCACCGTTCAAGCGCTCAATGGAGTCACTCTCGATGTCCACTATGGAACAGTTCTTGGAATCATCGGTTCCAACGGTGCCGGCAAATCATCACTCATGCGCGTCATTTCAGGAATCGTTCCACCAACAAAGGGGCGCATCGAAGTGTATGGAAGCGTCTCAACACTTCTCGCACTCGGTGTCGGATTCAATCCATCAATGACGGGACGCGAAAACGTCTATCTCGGCGGTCTTGCGGCAGGTATGTCTCGCGCTGAAATTGATGAGAAATTTGAGGCAATCGCAGCTTTCTCCGAATTGGGAGAGGCGATTGATGCGCCTATGCGCACATACTCATCGGGCATGTATGCACGCCTTGCATTCTCTGTAGCTGCAATTGTCGAGCCAGATATTTTGATTGTTGATGAAGCGCTCAGTACTGGAGATGCAAAATTTAAAGAGAAGTCACTCAATCGTATGAAAGAGCTTCGCACTGCAGATCGCGCACTGATTCTCGTCAGCCACGCACTTGCCACAATTGAAGATCTCTGTAATGAAGTGATCTGGCTCAATAAGGGCACATTAATGGCGCGCGGTAAGCCCGCTGATGTGATTGCTGAATATCAGAAGTTTATGAATGTCGGAAAGAGCGCATCCTCTGATGAGGACGTTTAAGAAGTTTCTTCCGCTCCTCAGCGCAGCACTTGCGCTGACTTTGATTTCACCCGCAGAAGGCGTCGAAGTCCCTGCAACCTTTAACTTTACTGGCGCTGGATATGGCCATGGCGTTGGAATGAGCCAGATTGGCGCGAAAGCGCGAGCAACAGCTGGCGAAAGCGCAACAGCAATTCTGAAGTACTACTACAAGAATGTAGATGTACTTCCCGTAATCGATACCGCAACAATCCGAGTCAATGTTGGTCATGCGCTCAAGACGGTAACTTTCTCTACAACTTCTGCAGGGACCTCACTTCAACTATTTTCAGGCGATATCCAACTAGCAACAATTGCTAATAACAAGAAACTCACTCTTGCTATCTCGCCTGATCTCAAGACAATTCAAGGTTTTAATTCAAGCCTTCTCACTCTCCGATGGAGCGGGGGAGCCGTACCTGTGGTCACCGTCTCTGAATCCGGAACAACAGAGCGATTGAGATACGGCCTTATTCAAATCAAAGTCGTTAAAGGAGCTCTTGAAGTAACAACTTCATTGGCCCTTCATGATGAGTACTTGCTTGGAATTAGCGAGATAGCATCTAATTGGCCCTCTGCAGTTCTAGAGGCACAGACCATTGCATCTCGAAGTTATGCCCTTTCAAAGATGGACTCAATTAAGGCTTCATGCGACTGCCATCTCTATGCGCATATTGCAGATCAAAACTTTGTAGGTTTCACAAAAGAATCAGAGGCGAAGATTGGCCAGCTATGGCGCGCAGCAGTTCTTCGCACGGTAGTTGATTCATCGACCGGCTTGGCAATTCTTAGTGGCGGAAAACCAATCCAGGCTTACTTCTTCTCATCCTCCGGTGGCGCAACACAGACGACTGCAGATGCATGGGGAGGATTCACGAGTTACACACAATCTGTCTCTGATACTGCAAGTGTGGATATGAAACTCAATCCGCGCTTTGCTTCATGGAAGGCTTCAACGTCTCAGCAATTGGTCGCCGCAGCTTTCGTTCTGCCCAATGTCACATCTATTGAGATTCTTTCCCGAAATAGTGCAGGTGCAGTTACCTGGATAAAGGGAACGTCAATAGATGGAGTTTCAAAGATCTTGCGCGGAGATACATTTAGAAGTCGAGTGAAGTTACCTTCACCGTGGTTTACGCCAGTTAGTTAGCGTGCAGTAATGAGTTAAGCCCGCCCCATGTACCTGTGCGCATGACAGCTTCGAGTCCGCCAGTTAATGAATTGCGACGGAAGAGAAGATCATTTGCACCTGAGAGCGTGCCTGCCTTAACAACTTCGCCATCGGGAAGAGTTATCTTCGCTGCAGCTGTGATGTAAGTACCGGCTTCAATGACACAGTTATCTCCAAGAGAGATCCCAAGTCCAGAGTTTGCGCCGAGCAGGCACTTCTCGCCGATAGAGATTACTTCTTTTCCTCCACCGCTGAGCGTTCCCATGATCGATGCACCGCCACCGACATCTGTGCCATCTCCAACAACAACTCCTGCAGAGATGCGACCCTCAACCATTGATGCGCCAAGAGTTCCGGCATTAAAGTTAACAAAACCTTCATGCATGATTGTTGTGCCTGATGCAAGGTGCGCACCAAGTCGTACGCGATCTGCATCTGCAATACGGACGCCTGATGGGATGACGTAATCCACCATACGTGGGAACTTATCGACGCTGTAAACGGTTACGTTTCCATACTTCGCCTTGAGGCGCGCACGAGTAAGTTCAAAACCTTCTACTGCACAAGGACCTACTGAAGTCCAGACAACGTTTGAGAGCAGACCAAAGATTCCATCGAGTGATTGACCATGTGGCTTAACTAAACGATGAGAAAGAAGATGTAGTCGAAGATATGCATCCTTGGCATCTGCAGGAGCCTGTGTCAGGTCAATCTCGATAGAGACCACTTCACGAGCAACGCCACGATCAGCATCTGCTACGGCAAGCGCAGAGAGTGAGGCATCAGGTGAACCGGCAAGTGCTCCTAGCGCTGGAGCTGGAAACCAGACATCCAACACTGTTGATCCAGCGAGAGTTGCAATTCCATGACCGTGCGCAAGTGATGACATGGGAAGAAGGATAGTCGTTGAAGCCCTATCCTTCTGTATATGCGAATCGCCGTGTACTGCTCATCATCACCCACAATCGATCCTAAGTTCATCGATCTCTCATTTGAACTTGGTGCTGCGATTGCTGAATCAGGGGCAGAGCTCGTCTCCGGAGGAGGACATATCTCCTCAATGGGGGCAATCTCTCGAGGTGCACGCAGCAAGGGCGGCAAGACAATTGGAATCATTCCGCAGAAGTTGGTCGACATTGAGTTTGCAGATCACGATAGCGATGAGCTTGTTGTTGTAGACACCATGCGAACACGTAAGGCGAAGATTGAAGAGTTAGCGGATGCATTTATCGCACTTCCTGGTGGACTTGGCACCTTAGAAGAGCTGATTGAGATTTGGGTCGGTCGCTACCTTGGATTCCATAACAAGCCGATTGTCATTCTCGATCCATTCGGCGTATATAAGAAACTTCATGAACTTGTAATCGAACTTGAAGATCAATCTTTTGTAAAACCCGGAATGCGCGATTTAGTTCTCTGGGCAACTTCTGTTGAAGAGACTCTCGAATTTATTAAGAGCCACAGTGCATAGCAACCACATCGCAATCTCAACTCTGATCAAGGCGCCAGCGCAAAAAGTCTGGAGCTCTATCGCTGATTGGGAGAGCCAAGGCGAATGGATGTTGCAGACAACAGTGGCTCGTACTAGCGAAATATCTGAGGGCGTCGGCGTAAAGATTGAAGCATTTACTGGTCCGCTCTATCGCCTCTATCCGCGTTTTAAATTTCTTGGACTTCTCGATTTGATGGAGGTCACCCGATGGGAGCCGCCTCATCGCTGCGATGTCATTCACTACGGCAAAATCCTTAAGGGCTCGGGCACATTTGAAGTTGTTGCACTCGATAACAACCACACTACCTTTCACTGGTCAGAAGAGGTCATCGCACCGCGCCCGCTCTTTATCGTGGTTAAGCCCTTTCTCTGGCTCGGGGTGAAGATTTCTCTCTCCCGATTTGCTCGTCTACTGGAGTAACCTCTATCCCTATGAGCTCCCCTCAGACGATTGCAGAGATGCTCTCCTCTCTGCCTGAGGAAGAACGGATCATCCTGACTCTTCACTACCTACGGGGCAAGAGCTCGGGGGATATCGCTGCACTTCTCGCCGTTCCTGAACGTGCAGTCATCGTGGTCATTGAATCCGGAAAGCGACGAATTAGCGCACATTTAGGGCTCTAACTCCGCTCAATCCCGATTTCCATAAGAGGGGTTCGATACGGGATACTTATCCCATGGCAGCAATGAAACCCCGCACTGGTGATGGCCCAATGGAAGTAACGAAGGAAGCACGTTCCCTCGTTATGCGAATTCCACTCGAAGGCGGAGGACGCCTCGTAGTTGAGCTCAATCCTCAGGAAGCCAATAACCTCAGCGCAGCTCTCGAAGCCGCTGTAGCCCTTATCAAGAAGTAAGGCCTAAAGAAATTCTCCACTCAGTCAGCCCAGATCTCGACTCACTTCTCGGCGGCGATCTCCTCGCACTTGGTTTTATCAAGAGCGCAGAGGGTGAGATCTCATTTGTGGGTAAGGCCTCACTTATTTCTTCAATTGAGAAACTTTTTGAAATCAACCTTCTCGATGAAGTTTCATTCTTCTCTCCAACAGCTAAAGCTGGCGAGCTCTTTGAGATTCCAGTTCTTCACGCCGATACTGAGATGGATCGCCTCTACCTTGTAGGGCTGGGCGATCAATCGCTGAAAGATTTTCGAGCAGCGGGTGCAGCGCTAGGGCGCAAAGTCCGTGGCAAAGCTCTTAATCTCATCTCACTTCTTCCAACTAAGAAGGCTGAAGTAAAAGCCCATGCAATCTCAATGGTTCTTGGCGCCTATATATGGAATCTCAAGACATCAACTCCTGCTGAGATTCCAACTTTCTCAATCGCAACCAATGAAATTGGCGCTCTCGCAGAAGCTGATGCAATGGCACAAGCGCTCGTTGCAACTCGCGACTTAATTCACACACCTTCAAACATCAAGACTCCACTGTGGATGGCGCAAGAGGCAAAGAAGATTGCAGATAGCAAAGGTCTGGCTATCAAGGTTCTTGAAGGTAAGGCGCTCGCGCCATTCGGTGGGCTTGTCGCAGTAGGAATGTCTTCACCAAATCCTGGTCCTCGTTTTATAGAGATCTCTTACATCCCTAAGAAGATTGCAAAGTCAAAGGTGAAGGGCGCTCATGCGCTTCCTCATGTGGTGATTGTTGGAAAAGGAATTACTTACGACACTGGTGGAGTTTCACTCAAGCGCCCTTACGACATGATGGCCCCAATGAAGAGCGACATGGCAGGATCTGCTGCAGCTCTCGGTGCAATTTCTGCCATTGCAGATCTTCAGCCAAATATCCGCGTTACCGTTCTTATGATGTGTGCAGAGAATGCACTCTCAGGTACTTCGCAACGACCATCTGACATCATCACTCAATATGGCGGAACAACAGTTGAAATTATCAATACCGATGCCGAAGGGCGATTAGTTCTCGCAGATGGCTTGGCTTATGCAGATCAAAATCTCGACCCTGATTACCTCGTAGATATCGCAACTCTTACAGGCGCCGCCACTCTCGGCCTCGGTCGCCAATTTGCAGCGATGTATACCCGCGACAATAAGTTGGCAGCTCAGCTCAGCGCGGTCGGCGAAGCTTCAGGTGAGCGGGTCTGGCATATGCCGCTCGTCGATGATTATGTAGATTCACTCGATAGCGATGTCGCAGATCTCAATCATGCAGCAGATAAGCATGATTACTCAGCGGGATCTGTTACCGCTGCACTCTACCTCGAGCATTTCGTTGGTGACCGTAAGTGGGTTCACCTTGATATTGCGGGAACAGCTCGTTCAGAGTCAGATTCTGGAGAAAATCCAAAGGGTGGAACCGGATATGGCGTCCGTTTGCTCGTTGATTGGATATTGTCGCTCTCATGATTACTGATCCGCACTCCTATGCAGAGGGCTTTATTGCTGAGGATGCGATCAAGCTCGCAGCTCGAGCTCGTGGCGTAGAAATTGGCACCACCGATCTCACGCAGGGCGCAGGTGCATATCTCGCATTTCTCGCACAGCTCCTGAAAGCACAATCTGTTGTAGAAGTGGGCACCGGTTCTGGTGTTGGATCTCTCTGGCTCCTTGATGGAATGTTGAAATCCGGAACTCTTACATCAATCGATGATGAGATGGAACATAGCTCGATTGCAAAGTTGGCTCTGACTGAAGCTGAGATTGCGCCATCACGTTTTCGCTTAATCACCAATCCAGTGATGGAGGTGATGACAAAGCTCACCGATCGCGCATATGACTTAGTTGTCTATCGCCATAATCCGGAAGATTTGATCTACGCCATTGCAGAGGCTCAACGCATACTTCGCAGTGGCGGCGTCTTCGTCATCGATAACTTTTTTGGAGGCAGCAAGGTTTCAGATCCTGCTCAGCGCGATCCAAAGACAATCGCGCTTCGAGAAGCTGGGAAGACGCTGAAAGCTGACTTAGAGAATTGGGCAACTGCGCTTATCCCCGTCGGCGATGGTTTGTTACTCGCCACCAAGTTGTAGGAAACTACTCGTATGAGCAACTTTGGCGCACAGGGTCCATGGTGGAGCGCACCATCATCAACGAGTAAGTCGATTTCACTTCGAACAGCAATCGTTCTCGCCCTCGTTGTCGGAGTTATTGGTGGAGCCTTTGGCGCTTCATCAAGCGGATCTCTCTTTGGATATTCAACCAAGCTCGTTAAATCAAATTCCGTAATCGAACGTCCTGCAGACTCTGTCGCAGGAATTGCAAAGCGTGTTCTCCCTTCAGTTGTATCGATTGAAGCTAAAGATGCCGATGGGGGAGCAACAGGTTCTGGCTTCGTCATCTCAAGCGACGGATATATCCTCACAAATAACCACGTGATCGCATCTGCAGTGACAAGCGGTGGAAGCATCACGGTACGACTTCAAGATGGAACTTCTTATGATGCAACAGTTGTTGGTCGCGATACCTCTTACGACCTTGCAGTCTTGCGAGTCTCAAACCATTCTCTTCCCGCACTTCAATTTGGAGATAGCGAGAAGGTGGCTGTAGGAGATTCAGTATTAGCAATCGGTTCACCGCTTGGACTTCAAGGCACTGTCACACTTGGAATCATCAGCGCAAAAGATCGTGCAGTTACCGCTGGAGAATCTGCAACTGACAACTCATTTATCAATGCGCTTCAGACTGATGCCGCAATCAATCCAGGAAATTCAGGCGGCCCGCTCGTTGATGCAACTGGTGCAGTAATTGGCGTTAACTCTGCAATTGCAACCCTTGGATCGGCCCTTGGCTCGCAAACTGGATCTATCGGACTTGGTTTTGCAATTCCAATTAATCAGGCTCGCAAAACTGCAGATCAATTAATTAAGAATGGTAAAGCAACATACCCAATCATTGGCGTCTCGGTAGATATGTCAGTGACTGGGAAAGGTGCGCTCATCTCATCTAAGGGTGTCGCAGTCATGGCGGGAGGCCCGGCTGCAAAGGCAGGACTTAAGCCAGGAGATCTCATCTATGAATTTGATGGCCGTGCAATCACAAGCCCTGAAGAACTCATCGTCGCTGTGCGTTCACACGATGTGGGAGATTCAGTTCTCGTGAAGTACACGCGAAATAGCAAGAATTATCAGGCAACTCTTATCCTGACAGCCGGCAAGTAGAACGATAAGGTTCCTCTATGTTCTTCGACTTCGGTGCAGGCGAGATTCTTGGTCTTGCAATCTTGGCAATGGTCCTTGTTGGGCCAGATAAGTTGCCTCAATTTGCAGTTGAAGCTGCGAAGATTGTGAAGAAGCTACGTGGCCTTGCAACTACCGCAACAAATGAGTTGAAAGAGAAT
The DNA here is from genome assembly GCA_947454735.1 of Candidatus Nanopelagicaceae bacterium. Taxonomy (GTDB): domain Bacteria; phylum Actinomycetota; class Actinomycetes; order Nanopelagicales; family Nanopelagicaceae; genus Planktophila. The sequence continues at coordinate 34,869 of CANGLK010000008.1, read as the reverse complement.
CTCGGCCCTGGCTTTGAAGATCTCAAGCCTGCCGATCTCAATCCAAAGACATTTGTAAAGAAGCAGATTGATGCAGCACTTGATGAGGGACCAGCAAAGCCAAAGGTTCGCCCTGAGAGCAAGATCGATCCCGATCTTCTATGAGCGAGACAGCAGCCCTCTTCGAAGCACTCTCAAAGGTCAATGACCCAGAGCTTCACCGTTCCATTACCGAACTCGGAATGGTTGAATCTATCGAGCAGAGCGGTTCGACTGTAAATCTCACAATTCTTCTGACTATCTCTGGTTGTCCAATGCGCGATCGCCTCAAGACCGATATCGAGAAGGCGGCGCTCACCGTCGCTGGTGTTTCAGAGGTAGTAATTAACTTTGGCGTGATGAATGAAGAGCAGCGAGCAAATATCAAGAAGCTCCTTCGTAACGGCCGTGAAGCATTTATCTCATTTGCTCAGAAAGATTCACTGACTCGAGTCATCGGAGTTGCATCAGGTAAGGGTGGAGTTGGTAAGTCATCTCTGACTGCAAACCTCGCCGTCGCATCGGCCCAGAAAGGCCTTCGCGTCGGAATCCTCGATGCAGATGTCTACGGACATTCGATTCCACGCCTCATGGGCCTTATGGGACAGCGTCCCACTGCTATTGATCAGATGTTTATTCCTCTTGAAGCATATGGAGTCAAAGTTGTTTCAATGGAGATGTTTAAGCCTGAGCGCTCTGATGCGATTGCCTATCGCGGTCCGCTCTTGCACCGTGTTCTAGAACAGCTCCTCTCTGATGCTTACTGGGGCGATCTCGACATCCTCTACATCGATCTACCACCAGGAACCGGTGACCTTGCAATCTCACTCGGCCAATTGATTCCTACATCAGAGATAGTTGTTATTACGACTCCACAAGTTGCTGCCGCTGAAGTTGCAGAACGTGCAGGACGAATCGCACACCAGATTCATCAGCGCGTTATCGGCGTCATTGAAAATATGTCTGCAGTTTCCTGCTCCAAATGCGGGGAAGAGATGGCCCTCTTCGGTACAGGCGGGGGAGAAGAGACTTCACGTAGATTGACCACTCTCGTCGGTGGCGATGTTCCCTTGATGGGCAAAGTTCCATTTAACGTTGATCTTCGCGAAGGTGGAGATCAAGGCGCACCAGTAGTTGTCAGCGCACCAGAGAGCGAGAGCGCAAAGGCAATTAATGCAATTGTTGAGAAGTTGGTAATCCGTCAGGGATCGTTACTTGGTGTCCGACTCGGGCTTGCGTAACTCTTCAATAATCTCTTTTGCAACATCTTGTAATTCGCTACGTACATAATCACGCGTTGATACTTCGCCGAGTGCGATACGTAGGCTCGCAAGTTCGCGGGTGAGGTATTCAGTATCTGCGATATTGCGATCACCGCGCGCGCGATCTTCATTGAGAGCAATGCGATCACGGTCAGCCTGTCGATTCTGTGCAAGCAAAATCAATGGAGCTGCGTAAGAAGCTTGCAAAGAGAGGATCAATGTCAGGAAGATAAATGGGTAACTATCCCAATGAAGGCGCTCAGGTGCGAGCGTATTCCAGAGAACCCATACAAGAACAAAGACTGTCATGTAGACCAAGAAGCGCGCAGTTCCTAAGAAACGAGCGAAACGCTCAGAGAGACGACCGAACGCCTCTGGATCGTAATTTGCGCGAAGTGAACGCCGAGTCTCGCGTGGAGTATCTAATCCATTATTGCGTGCCATCGTTACACCTCCTCGTCAAAGCTTGTATCAATATTCTCAAGTGCTGCTGTAGTCGCCGCAGAGTCGCGGTGATCATGGCGCCAGTTCTCAGGGAGCAAGTGGTCGAGTACGTCATCGACCGTTACTGCACCTAATAAGCGATCATTTGCATCGATAACAGGTAGCGATAGCAAGTTATAGCTAGCTAAGTATGAAGCAACTTCATGCAACGTTGCATCTGGATTAACGCCTTGCGTATTTGTATCGACAATCGAGCCGAGCAATGTTGAAGGCGGTTCGCGGAGTAAGCGCTGGTAGTGAACCATGCCGATGAAACGACCTGTTGGAGTCTCAAGCGGTTGGCGGCAGATAAATACCTGTGAAGCAAGGGCAGGTGAGAGCTCGCTCTTACGCACTGCAGCAAGGGCATCTGCAACTGAGTAATCAGCTGACATCACGATTGGCTCGGTTGTCATCATTCCACCTGCTGAGTAATCCTCATATGTCATCAGACGCAGTACATCTTCAGCATCTTCTGGATCCATCAACTCAATCAGCTCTTGTGCGCGCTCTTCACCGATTTCACGGAGTAAGTCGGCAGCATCATCAGGGTCCATCTCTTCTAGGACATCTGCTGCGCGCTCACCTTCAAGTTCGGCCAAGAGCGCAACGCGCTCTTGCTCATCCATCTCTTCAATCACATCTGCAAGACGTTCATCATCGAGCGCGCGTGCAACTTCTACGCGACGCTTAGGAGAGAGATCTTGAATTACAGTTGCAAGGTCGGCAGCGCGAAGTGTGCTGAGAGTTGCTAGAAGATTGGTAGCACCTTGATTTGGTTCGTGCGATGAAAATCCGGTGAGCTCATCCCATGCAACGGTTGACGTTGCACCCTTGCGACGAAGGCCACTGCCCTTGCGCATAATGTGAACTTTGGTGATGAGCCAATCACCGTTACGCGAGAGATCCATTCCCATATCTTCAACAACAACGGATTCGCCACTTTCGACAAGTGTGATTGATCGATCAAGTAAATCTCCAAGAACGAGAATTTCGCCTGCACGAGTTTCAAATCGGCGCATATTGAGAAGTCCGGTGATAACAACTGCACCGGATTCGATGGAAGTTACACGTGTAATCGGAACAAAGACGCGACGACGAAGTGGCACTTCAACGACGAGACCCAAGATGCGAGGAGGCTGGTTATTAGAACGAAGGGTCGCGACAGCATCGCGCACCTTGCCAACTGGATCACCGTTAGGGTCGAAAACAGCAGTACCTGCAAGGCGGGCGAGGAAGACTCGATTCATTCCATTTCCGCTCATGAGGCAAGGGTATCGGCTAGGTTTGAGTCATGGCTTCCACTTCCGGGCAATCAGGCGTGAATACCGCGATAACAGATATGCCAGGTAAATCAGATCTCGTGAGATTAGGGGTCGGAATCCTTGGAATTGGCTCATCTGGGCCACTTATCGCCTTGAGTACCATGCCAATTCCGACTCTGATCTTCTGGCGCAACCTCGGTGGAGCAATTGCAACAGCGCCCTTTGCAATGAAACATTCACTTGATCGCCGCGGAGCGAAGTGGTCAATCGCTGCTGGAGTTCTTCTGGCCTTGCACTTCATTGGATTCTTTCTGGCGATGCGAATGACTAGCGTTGCTGCCGGCACTGCACTTGTCGCTTTGCAACCGATATTCGCAAGCATCTTCATCAAGGTCACAGGCGGCCATATTCCATCGAAGGCATGGCTCGGTATGGCAATCAGCTTTCTTGGCGTACTTCTTATCTCTGGAATCGATTTCTCTCTCGACCGTCGATCATTCTTGGGAGATCTCGCAGCAATCATCTCTGCAGCCCTTGCAGCTCTCTATGTGATGTGTGGATCTAAGGCACAAGAGACTCTTGAGACCACGAGCTACACATCAATCTGTTACGCAATCTGTGCCCTCACTGCGCTGCCCATTGCAATCATTGGCGGTTATCAAATTGTGGGATTTACCGCGCACGAATGGTGGATTCTCTTGGGGTTAATTGCTGGGGCACAGATATTGGGACACTCGATGTTTAACTCGGTATTAAAGCGAGTTTCGCCGGCAGTTGTTTCGCTCATAGTCTTCTTTGAAGTTCCTGTTGCCGCAATCCTGGCAAAGATTTTTACTATTGGAAATCAGCCGTCGGGTTTGATTATTCCTGGAGTTGCACTGATTCTCGGTGGCTGCACCATGGTCGTCTTGCGCACACGTCCCAATAAAGGCGAGGTAGAGGCACAGGTAAATGAATGATTGATCTCCATACACACACCACTTATAGCGACGGAACTGATTCTCCATTGGCGCTCGTAAAGAAAGCGGCATCGTCAGGAATTACCGTTCTAGGAATTGCAGATCATGACTCCACCTCAGGATGGAGTGAGGCAAGTGCCGCACTCCATGGCGAACTTCAGCTAGCCCTCGGTGCTGAAGTTTCTTGTCTTACAGAAGATGGCGTGAGCGTTCATATGCTCGGACTCCTCTTCGATGGCGAAAATCAACCACTTCAGCAGTTGCTCTCTGATTCACGAGATACCCGAATCCCACGTATGAAGAAGATGATTGAGAATCTTCAAAGCGCGGGATACGAGATCACTCTCGAAGATGTACATGCCTCAACGCCTCAAGGCGCAACTGTCGGACGCCCCCATCTTGCAGATGCGCTTGTTGCAAGAAAGATTGTGAAGAGCCGTGATGAAGCATTTACCGATCTATTGCATAACGATTCACCTTTCTATGTATCGCACTTTGCGCCCACTCCTGAAGATTCAATTCGCGCTATTCGAGCCGCAGGGGGAGTCGCAGTAATTGCTCATCCATTTGCCTCTCGCCGTGGACAAGTATTGAGCGCAGGCTCATTCCAATCCCTCGTTGAAGCAGGTCTCAACGGAATTGAAGTCTTCCATCGTGATCAGAGCGAAGATGAACGCGCTCAACTCATTGCAATTGCAGATGAACTCAACCTTGTAATCACGGGATCAAGTGATTACCACGGCACAGGAAAACTCAACAAACTTGGTGAGAACACCACTACTCAGGCACAATGGGAACGCCTTGAATCCATGGCAGATCAACGAAGGGTTGTCTCTCGATGAAGTCAGTAAGCGCACTCACATTTGCGGTGCAATCCTTTGTCACTCTCTTGGTGATCTTTGATCCACCTGGAGCAACACCAATTTTTCTCGCACTCGTATCTGATAAGAGCCAACGTGAACGTACTCGACTAGCGTGGCAGGCTGCAGGCGTATCACTCTTTGTCATTGCAACGTTTGCGATCTTCGGAAGATTCATCCTTGATTACATGAACGTTTCCATCGAAGCGCTTCAGGCGGCAGGTGGACTCTTACTTCTCTATGTATCCCTCGAACTTCTCACCGGCAAAGGCAGTGAAGTAGCAAGTGAAGGAACCAATATCGGAATGGTTCCACTCGGAACACCGCTCTTGGCTGGACCTGGTGCAATCGTTGCAACGATGATCTTCGTGAAGCAGGCAAGTACTCCAGAGCGCATCAGCGGTTTAGTAGTTGCAATCATTGCAGTGCACTTAATTATTGGACTCGTTTTGATGACGTCGACTCATGTCTTGAAGTTGATTAAGGAATCCGGCGTCACGCTTCTTGCACGTATTGCAGGCCTCTTACTTGCTGCGATTGCAGTACAGATGCTTGCAGATGCAATTAAAGTCTTATCTGCAAATTAATCAGTAGGTGCAATGCGCTTTGTGCGCGTACGTACACGCTCGCTCTTCTCGCGTGGAGCTTTCTCGCGTGGAGCTTTCTCAGCCGGTGCTGATTTACGTGCAGGCTTCTCAGACTTTGCAACAGGCTCAGCCTTCTTCGCTGCAACCATACGACCAGATGAGTCGCGGGGGATGTGCATTGATTCGAAGAAGTGATCAGATGAAGAGTAAGTCTCTAGCGGCTCTGGAAGACCGAGCTCGAGAGCTGTGTCAATCATCTTCCAACGTGCGAGCTCATCCCAATCAACGAAGGTAACCGCGATGCCATCAGCGCCTGCACGAGCAGTACGACCGATGCGGTGAACATAAGTCTTCTCATCTTCTGGACATTGATAGTTAATGACGTGAGTGATGCCGTCGACATCGATTCCGCGTGCTGCAACATCGGTTGCGATTAGGACATCGCGCTTATTTGATTTGAAGTCATTGAGCGCCTTTTCACGCGCGCTCTGCCCTAAATCACCATGAATTGAAGCTGCACGGAATCCGCGCTCCATTAGATCATCTGCAGTCTTCTGAGCTGTGCGCTTTGTGCGACAGAAAACAATTGTTGGTCCGCGACCATCAGCTTGCAAGATGCGAGCAAGCATTTCGATCTTATCGAGAGCGTGCGCACGGAAGACGTGTTGCTCGATACGAGCTACAACGCGACCTTCATCCTGTGAATCTTGGGTACGAATATGTACTGGCTGATTCATAAATTTGCGAGCGAGAGCGATGATGTCGCCAGGCATTGTTGCTGAGAACAACATCGTCTGCTGGCGCGCAGGTGTTGAAGAGAAGATCTTCTCAACATCAGGAAGGAATCCGAGGTCGAGCATCTCATCTGCCTCATCGAGAACGACGCGAGTAACTTTGCCGAGCTTAAGCTTTCCTTGGCGATAGAGATCAAGGAGTCGCCCAGGCGTTCCGACAACAATTTCCACGCCATTTTCAAGGGCTTCAATCTGTGGCTCAAATGCGCGACCGCCATAAACAGCAAGGGTGCGGATACCGCGGTTAAGTGAGAGCTCTTCAATATCTTTTGTGACCTGAACGCAGAGTTCGCGAGTAGGAACAACAATCAAAACTTGCGGTGCACCCTTCGCCTCAAGTGCAACCCATTCGACATCGTTAGGTGCAATGACGCGTTCGATGACAGGAACGCCAAATGCAAGAGTCTTACCTGTTCCAGTCTTTGCCTGACCGATGACATCGCCATCAGCAAGGGCAATCGGTAGAACCATCTCTTGAATTGCAAAAGGTGCGGTGAATCCGTGTTGGTGGAGCGCTTCAATAGTCTCTTTACGGAGAGGAAGCTCTGCGAAGGTAATACTCACTTAGTTAACGCCGAAACCGACGCGACGTTCGACCGGCTCACCGATTTCGATGTAGCCAATCTTTGCCGCAGGAACCACAATTTCGTGGCCACGGATGTCGGTCAAGATAAGAGGAGTATTTGCAGAGAGAGCGGCAGTTACTGCGCTCTTAATCTCGGCCGGTGTTGAGGGGCACTCAAAGGAGAGTTCGCTAGAAACATCTGTCACTGCGATTCGTACCTGAGATGATTTTTCGTTCTTCTTGGTGCTCATGTACCTATCTTATTGGCTAGAGCTCAGTGCGGGGAAATCCAGAGATTCCACGCCACATGAGGTTCTCAACGAGATCCATCGCCTGTTGACGCGTGAGCTTGCTATCGCGCTCAAGCCAATGGCGCGCAGTTACCTGTGTGTACCCAATCAGTCCGATACCGAGGAGCATCGCTGCCTCTTTTGGAAGTCCCGTGTCATTTGAAATTACTCCACTTACTGCAGCGGCACAGTCATATGTCATGCGATTAAGTCTTTCGCTGACCTGCGGCTCAACGCTCATATCACTTTCGAAGAGGAGTCGGAATGCTTCGCCTTCATTTTCAATAAAACTAAAATAGGCATCGATAGTTGCATGCACGCGCTGAGCATTATCAGGAGTTGATGAGATAGCTCTTTGAATCTCATAGACCAATGAGTCGATATGAAGATCAAGAACAGCGAGATAGAGATCAAGCTTTGATGGGAAGTGCTGATAGAGAACTGGCTTGCTGACACTCGCGCGATCTGCAATTTCATCCATCGCAGCAGAGTGGTAGCCGGCAGCGGTGAAGACTTCTAGCGCTGCACTTAAGAGAATTGCGCGACGTTCATCGCGAGGAAGTCGCGCTTTATCTCGCGAACCGTTTGCATCTGTTGTACTCATTGCGCGAATCGTACTGGTAGGAGATGCCAATTGGCGAGGGCGTGGGTAGTACGGCAGAATCGCCTCATGAAGACCCCGCCGCTTGTAACACCAGGTCCTGCACTCACCGTTGATGAAGTGCGCCGCTATAGCCGCCACTTGATCATCCCTGATGTTGCAATGGCTGGTCAGCAGCGAATGATGAATGCAAAGGTTCTCTGCGTCGGCGCGGGCGGACTCGGGTCGCCTGCCCTCATGTACTTAGCTGCAGCTGGAATCGGCACTCTTGGCATAGTCGAGTTCGATACTGTCGATGAATCTAATCTCCAGCGCCAAATCATTCACGGCCAATCTGATATCGGAAAGAGCAAGGCAGAGTCAGCTCGGGAGAAGATTGCCGAAATCAATCCTTACGTCAAGGTGATCACTCACGAGACACGTCTCGATAATTCAAACGTTCTAGAAATTTTTGCGCAGTACGACATCATCGTCGATGGCACTGATAACTTTGCAACACGTTACCTCGTCAATGACGCATGTGTACTTCTGAAGAAGCCTTATGTATGGGGTTCCATCTACCGTTTCGATGGACAGGCATCAGTCTTCTGGGCCGAGTACGGCCCTTGCTATCGCTGCCTCTATCCAGAACCACCACCTCCAGGAATGGTTCCAAGCTGCGCTGAAGGTGGAGTCCTCGGAGTTCTCTGCGCAACAATCGGTTCGATTCAGACTACGGAAGCGATCAAGGTCATTACCGGTGTCGGCGATTCATTGATCGGTTCACTGATGATCTATGACGCTCTCGAGATGAATTTCCGTAAGGTGAAGATTCGTAAGGATCCCAACTGCCCAATCTGTTCTGAGAACCCACGACAGACTGCTCTTTTACCTGATTACGAGGCATTCTGCGGAGTGCTATCTGATGCAGCACAAGAGGCAAGTACTGGTTCGACAATCACAGTTCAAGAGCTCAAGTCAAAGATGGATCAGAAAGAAGATTTCTACCTCATCGACGTTCGCGAACCAAGTGAATACGAGATTGTTCAAATCCCTGGTGCTCACTTGATTCCAAAGCAAGGCTTTATCGATGGAAGCGTTCTAGCAACGCTTCCACAAGATAAACCAATTATCTTGCACTGCAAGGGTGGAGTTCGTTCTGCTGAGTGTCTAGCAATATTGAAGAACGCTGGATTTGCTGATGCTTCTCACGTTGCAGGCGGTGTCATTGCATGGGCAAAGCAGATCGATAAATCTCTTCCTGTTTACTAGGGGGCACTTTTACTTATGAGAGATACATATAAGGGCTTCCGACTCCTCTTGGTACATGCGCACCCTGATGATGAAACGATCAACAATGGCGCGACCATGGCGATGTATGCCGCACTAGGTGCTCAGGTGACTCTGGTGACATGTACTCGTGGTGAAGAGGGTGAAGTTCTAGTTGAAGAGCACTCTCATAAAGCTGCAACTCATGATGATCTTTTAGGAGAGCATCGCATTCTTGAACTTGCAGAGGCGATGAAGGCGCTTGGAATCACCGACCATCGATTCCTTGGCGCGCCACACACTCAATTCCGCGATAGCGGAATGATGGGGACAGAGCCTAATGAGCGCGCAGATAACTTCTGGAAGGCAGATTTTGATGTTGCGACTGAGTATCTCGTCTCGGTTATTGAAGAGGTGAAGCCGCATATCTTGATTACATATGACGAATTCGGTGGCTATGGTCATCCTGATCATATTCAAGCTCATCGCGTCGCCATGGCCGCCTCAGATAAATCATCATGGAATATTGAGAAGATCTATTGGAATGTGATGCCACGTTCTGTGATTCAACAAGGTATCGATTCGATGAAAGAGCTCGGCTCAGATTTCTTCGGCGCAGATAAGGCGGAAGATCTTCCCTTTGCCAAGGATGATTCTTTTGTTACCGCCCATATCGATGGCAATGGCTATGTAGAAGAGAAGATGGCGGCAATGCGGGCGCATGCGACACAAATATCTCTAGATGGCCCCTTCTTTGCTCTCTCTAATAATCTCGGTCTTCAAGTCTGGGGCAATGAGTACTACACCTTAATTAAGGGTGAAAAGTCAGAGCCTTTCGATAGCCAAGGTCGCGAAACCGATTTATTCTCTGGAATCTCGCTCTAAATGCCTTTCCTACTCGCCCTCATCTACGGTGCAGCGACAGGTGTAGTTGCAATTCTGCTTCACCAGAGCATTCCGCCTGTAGGAGTAATCGCATCGCTAGTGATTACATATCTTTCAATCTGGAGCATCGGTCGAAGATATGGAAAGCGTTTCTACAAGTGGGGCGCAGCGCTCGGTTGGTTTGCAATTGTTATTCGCGCTTCAACATTCGGTACAGGCCAAGAACTTCTCGTTCAAGGCGATGGTGTGGGTTCAACGCTTCTCTTACTGGGAACTCTTGTAACGCTTGCAGCTGTTGCTGCACGAAGTTAGCGAATTACTTCCCAACTCTGCCCATCTTTACTATCTCTCACTTCAATCTTTAGCGTTGCGAGAAGATCACGCAAGCGATCACTCTCTGCCCAGTTTCCTGCTGCGCGAGCTGCCGCGCGTTCTGCAAGCAACTGTTGAGCTTCAACGCTGATCTCATTAACAACTTTTCTATCGAGATCGAGAGCCAAGAGCTGATCTGCATAGAGAAATATCGCTCGCTTATCTTGTTCACCGATAGCGGCATCTTTCTCAATTGCCCGCAGGCGCAAGATAGCTTTAGAAGTATCGAGGTCATTCATAAAGTGCGCATGGATTTCTTCATCGAATTTAACTTCGCTGCTATCTCCCCATGAAGTAAGCGCCGAGCGCCATCTCCATAGCGTCGCATCTGCAGCGCTGAGCGCCTGCCAGGTCATATCGATTTGAGCACGATAGCGATTTTCAAGAAGTGCAAGACGGAGCGCAAGTGGATCGAGTCCACGCTCAACGAGGTCCGAGATGAGAATGACATTGCCAGAGCTCTTAGCCATCTTCTTTCCTTCAAAGAGGAGATGCTCGCCATGGATCCAATTCTTCACAACCTCTTTGCCAGCGAGGGCATTTGTCTGTGCTCTCTCATCTTCATGGTGAGGGAATCGAAGGTCTATTCCACCAACGTGAATATCTACTTGGTCTCCTACAAGGTTGAGTGACATCGCACTGCACTCAATATGCCACCCTGGAAAACCTGCGCCCCATGGTGAATCCCAAATCATTTCACTGCGCTTACCCGCTAATTTCCAGAGCGCCCAGTCGGCGTGAAATCTCTTCCCGCCATCTCCAACATATTCATATCGATGGCCCGGTTTAAGAGATTCTAATTTATTTCCACTGATATATCCGTAATCGCTCACGCTCTTTGCATCGAAGTAAATATTTCCATCACTTCCGATATAGGCGAAGCCGCTCTCTATTAACTTCTCAATTGATTGGATAATCAGATCAATGTTCTCGCTCGCACGCGGATAGAAATCGGCGGAGAGAATATTGAGAGCAGCTAAATCAGAGCGATACTTATCTTCATAGCGTCGCGCAATCATGAGGGGAGTGATTGCTTCGCGCGCCGCTTCTTCAAGAACCTTATCTCCGCTATCGGATCCATCGAGATTCTCAGACATATGTCCGACGTCGGTGATATTTGAAACTGTGATCGCTTCAATGCCATTGAGAGCGAGCGCACGTCGGATGAGGTCGGTAAGTAAGAAGGTGCGCATATTTCCGATATGGGAATCGCGATAGACGGTTGGACCGCAGGCATAGATGCGAATCTGCTCGCCACTGATCTTCTCAAGCTTGCGCGATGCAGTTTCATAGAGCTGGAGAACACCCAATTGGTGATTTCCTCTCGTGAAGACCGGCACTACTCGGAAGTATGCGATATCCCTTGAATCGAAAGTTGCTGCTGAGCCATCGCGACGTATGACTGTCGTCTCATTCTGTAAAACACCAAGTAAGTCTCGAAAGCTCTCGCCATCACGGAGGCGGATGGATACGCGTTTACCGAGCGATGCCGATATCTCACCTTCGAAACTCATGGCCCAAGGTTATTCATCAATCTGTAACTTGGCATATTCAGCAATAACCGGTTCTGCATGGTTAGAATTACCGCCTGCTCAACCCTTCAAAGGAGGCCCACCGTGACCTATGTGATTGCCCAGCCTTGCGTCGACGTGAAAGATAAGTCTTGTCGCGAAGAGTGCCCAGTGGATTGCATCTATGAAGGTTCACGCATGCTCTACATCCAGCCAGATGAGTGCGTGGATTGCGGAGCTTGCGAGCCAGTATGTCCAGTAGAAGCTATCTACTACGAAGATGATGTTCCAGGACAGTGGTCGGATTACAAGAAGGTCAATACAGAATTCTTCGTTGAGCTGGGTTCACCTGGCGGAGCATCAAAGGTGGGCCAGACAAATACTGATCACCCTGATGTAAGCGCTCTTGGGCCACAAACTTCCTGATTTCCCGTGGGATGCGCTCGCTCCATTTGGCGCAACTGCGAAAGAACATCCAGCAGGAATTATTGATCTCTCTGTTGGAACCCCAGTAGATCCGACCCCGGAATTTATTCAAGAGGCACTTCGCAACGCATCTAACTCTCCGAGCTATCCAGTCACAATGGGAACTCCAGAACTTCGAGCATCGATTACCGAATGGGCGAAGAAGAATTTAGGAGCAACTGGTGAGTTCGGAGTCTTGCCACTCATTGGTTCAAAAGAGTTTGTTGCATGGCTTCCAACTTTTCTCACATCGCAATCAGTTCTCTATCCAGCGGTTGCATATCCGACTTACTTAGTGGGAGCGATGATTGCAAAGGCAGAGGCGACCCCCGTTGATATTGATGCGGCGCAGTGGCCCCAAGCTGATCTTGCTTGGGTTAACTCGCCATCAAATCCAACAGGACGAGTTCATTCTGAATCTGAATACCGTGCAGCAATTGATTGGTCCCGTAAGAGCGGGGGAGTTGTTGTTTCAGATGAGTGTTACCTTGAATTTGGAAATTCAGTAACACCAACATCTATCTTAAATTACACAGATGGCGATAATCGAAATATTCTCGCCGTCCATTCACTTTCAAAGCGCTCTAACTTAGCTGGATACCGCGCAGCATTTGTCGTTGGCGATCCGAAGCTCATTGCTGAAATCCTTGAAGTTCGCAAACATGCAGGAATGATGGTCTCGCTTCCTGTGCAGAAGGCGATGATTGCAGCGCTGGCAGATAGCACCCATGTTGCAGAGCAACGCGATCGCTACAACGCACGTAAGGCAACCTTTATCCCCGCACTCACTGAAGCAGGTTTCTCAATAGATTTTTCTGATGCTGGTCTCTACCTCTGGGCTACACGTAATGAAGATTGCTGGAAGTCAGTCGAGTGGCTTGCAAGGATTGGAATCTTGGCAACACCTGGCTCGTTCTACGGCGACTCGACCCATATTCGTATTGCCATGACAGCGACAGACGAACAAATTAATGAAGCAGCTCAGAGAATTACCGCATATTCGCATTGCACTGACGGCGAAGCGGTAAAGGGATAGTAATGGCTGTTGGAATCTTGCTCGTTGGTGGTTTTGGAACTCGTTTAAAACCTCTTACATCTGAATCACCAAAACCGATGTTGCCCGTTGCAGGTCTTCCCGTTACAGAACATCAGCTGCTTGCAGCAAAGCGTGCAGGAATTCACACCCTCGTTCTCGCAACCTCATATCTTTCAGAGGTCTTTACTCCCTACTTTGGAGATGGTTCAAAGTGGGGAATGAAAATTCTCTATGCAGTTGAGAAGGAACCTCTCGGCACAGGAGGCGCCATCCGCAATGCTGCACAGTTGCTCGATCTTGAAAGCCTTGGCGATGAGCCCATTGTTATCTTTAATGGCGATGTCTTAAGCCGCCATTCCATTGCAGATCAAATTACCTATCATCAATCTAAATCCGCAGATGCAACTCTTCACCTGATAGAGGTAGAAGATGCACGCGCATTTGGTTGCGTGCCTACCGATGACGACGGTCGAGTCACTGCATTTCTCGAAAAGATGGAAAACCCTGTTACCAACTCCATCAATGCTGGTTGCTATGTATTCCACCCAAGTGTTCTGCAACGAATTCCGTTGGGTGAAGTCGTCAGCATTGAACGCGAAACTTTTCCCGCTCTCGTTGCAAGCGGTCGCCCCGTATTTGGTTATAAAGAGCAGGCTTATTGGCTCGATGTGGGCACACCTGCCGCTCTCTTTAAAGGCTCGCGCGATCTCATCGAAGGCGAATTCCATGCGATGCCAGGGTGCGAGATAGATGCATCCGCAGTTATTTCCGGCAAGAGCTCACTTGGCAGCAAGGTTCGAGTCGGCGCCAATGTCGTGATTGATGATTGCATCATTGGTGATGAGGTAACGATTGAAGATGGTGCCCGCCTCTCGCAATGCTTCATCTTCCATAAGACCACAATCAAGGCTGGGACGGTTCAATCGCGCCATTACTTATCCAGCACCATTTCTGAGCCTATAAACCTGCCCTAAAGCGATTTTTCTCACCTCTCTGACCATTCTTCTGACAACCCCGGGGTTGACTTATAGGGATTACATGGGTGTAATTCACTCCTAGAGCGCAGCAATTCACTTCAGAATTGCGCCCTAAGGTCTGCAAGGAGATTCGACATATGCCGATCCGCCCAGAAGGTTTCTCGACTGGCAAGCCATCAGCCCCCACTGCTGGACCAACTATCCAACTCGCAAATGGCGAGAATATGGAGCTCTCATGGCAGGAGCGCTCACTCTGCGCCCAGACCGACCCAGAAGCTTTCTTCCCTGAGAAGGGTGGCTCAACACGCGAGGCAAAGCGCGTCTGCCAATCATGCGATGTCCGCCAGGAGTGCCTTGAATATGCCCTCGCTCACGATGAGCGCTTTGGCATCTGGGGCGGCCTCTCAGAGCGCGAACGTCGTCGTTTGAAGCGTCGCGCTTAAAGGCGCCACTAACTTTTCGACTCTCGAAAAGTTAAGGTAATTCCATGAGCACCCCTCGCGTCACCGCACTTCTCGTTGTGCACGATGGCGCCGCATGGCTGCCAGAGGTCGTAGCGTCAATCACCTCTCAGAGCAGAGGTGCAGATCAAATCCTTGCAATTGATACGGGATCTCTTGATTCATCAGCAAAGTTATTAAAGGGCGCTCGCATCCCCACAGTGACCTTAGATCGCGCAACATCTTTTGGCGCAGCAATTCAATATGGAATCTCTCAACTGCCGCCAGCCATTTCAGGAAGTGATGAGTGGCTCTGGATTCTTCACGACGATTGCGCTCTCGATCCACGCGCGCTCGAAGAGCTGACAAGTGCAATTGCAGATCGCCCAAATATTGTGATGGCTGGTCCAAAGTTGTTGGGTTGGCATGACCGCACGCATCTCCTTGAAGTTGGAATCAGTATTGCGACAAATGGTTCTCGCTGGACAGGGCTTGAAGCGAATGAATATGACCAAGGGCAACACGATGAAAATCGCGAGGTCTTATCTGTCAGCACTGCAGGTGCGCTGATCCGTCGCGATGTCTTTGAAGAGCTCGGCGGCTTTGATAGCAATCTCGAACTCTTCCGAGATGATGTTGATTTCGGTTGGCGCGTACATGCCGCCGGCCACTCCGTATTAGTTGTGACCTCAGCTATCGGATTCCATGCACAAGCGGCATCATCCGAGCGACGTGGCATCGATATTGCGGGAGCCCCGCTTCATCGACCACTTCTCCTTGATCGACGAAACGCTGCCTATGTTCTACTTGCAAATTCATCGTGGTGGAAATTGCCATTACTTATTCTTCAACTTCTAGGTGGCTCATTTGTGCGATCTATTGGCTATCTCTTCGCAAAGCTACCTGGATATGCTTCGGATGAAATTCTCGCAATTGCAACCTTACTCATTCACCCAGGTGAATTACTCAATGCAAGAAAAATTCGTAAGAGTCAACGTCTAGTCACCTCTGGAATCGTCGCGAAATTTATTCCATCGCGCTGGACGCAGATTCGAGGTGGAGTCAACAATATTCTTGAAGATTTCCGCACACGAATCTTCCCCGAAGAAAATATCGAAGCACTTCCCTCCTTTAGTGAACTTGATATCAATGAGGATGAAGAAATCCTTGCACCTAGTTCAACGAACTCATGGAGAATTTTCTTTACTCGTCCGCTCGTTATCGCGAGCACATTTTTGCTCGTGGTCACTTTTGGATGGACTCGCCATCGTTGGGGCTCAATCTCCGGCGGCGCACTTGCGGTCTCACCATCAGGAACATCGGATATCTGGAAATTCTTTGTAGAGAGCTGGCATGAAGTAGGAATGGGCTCCAATATTGCCGCCCCCGCATGGATTCTCTTTGTCGGGATTGGGTCGCTCATCACATTTGGAAACGTTTCCGCTTTCATCTCACTCTTCTTCATCGCCGCACCTTTCTTGGCGCTCTGGAGCTCACAGCGATATGTAAGTAAGCACACATCAAGTCCCATCTTGACTGCCGCAGCCGCTCTGCTCTACGCGATGTCGCCCATTTCAATCTCGGCAATTAATGGCGGCCACCTCGGTGTGGCTGTGCTCATCATTCTTCTCCCGATACTTCTCTCCACTTTTGGGCAGTGGCGAGAAATTGAAAACCGTTCGATTAGAAATCTCTATGCGATTTCACTCTTTTTCTGGGTTGTAGAGACTTTCAACCCAGCGCTCCTCATACTCTTGATTGCTGGCTCTCTCTATTTCATAGCCGTTGATTACATTGCCGCAGCAAGAAATTATCGCGACCCGCTCTTTCTTCGGAGACTTGCACGCAGAGCAATCGTTCTCTTTACTCCCATCATTCTCGCTCTTCCCACTTCTTTAACTTTTATCGTGCACCCATCACGCCTCTTAGTTGAAATTGGAATCATGCAAGCTGGCGGTGGCGGAAACATTGCATTGCTCGCAAATCCAGGTGGCGCAGGATCTCTTCCATGGTGGTCTATCAGCCCCATCACACTCCTGCTGATCGTTACATATTTCTCAACTGCGCGAGCTAGAACCTATGCCACATACGGAATCGGCATCTTGCTGACAGGTGCACTGCTTGCTGCCCTTCAAGTTTCAGGAAATGGCACCTCAAACCGTGATTACGTTTACTCTGGAGCTTTCATCTCAATTGCTACCGTTCTAGCGGTGACCGCTTCAGTGATCATGTTCGATGATGTTCGTAGTCGCCTAGAGAGTTCGCACTTTAACTATCAACATATTGCAGTTGCCTCAGTAATCCTCATTAGCGCCTTCTATAGCGTGACTTCTTCAGTATGGGTCTTCTCTGCCGGAGCAGCATCTCCGGTACAACGGCATTCAGATTCTGTCCTTCCGGCATTTCTCGCAGTTGAAGAAGATGCAAAGACGCTCGTGATCCGTGGCGTAGAAGATAGTCAGCATGGAGCTCTCGCTTATTACATTGCTCGCGGGGGAGAGATCACACTTGGTCAGCCAGATGTTGCTATTGAAAATACTCCATTGATCACCAAAGCCGTTGAGGGCTTGATTGATAACACTGGAGTAGGAAGCTCCAAGATCTTTGCGGCATATGGAATTAAGTACATTTTTGTTAAGAGCCCCACGCAGCAAGAGTTAATTCAAACAATTGATGGCCTCGGTGGATTTAATCGTGCATCTTCGACAGATGCAGGCATTGTCTGGAAGGTAAACCAACCAACAGGACGGGCAATCTATTCTGACTTCTCAGGAAAGAGCACCGTCCTTCCCATCGCACTTGGGGCAGTAACTTCACCTGGTCCTGGCACAATCACACTTACCGAGAGTTACAGTCGGGGCTGGCAAGCACTTGCTGATGGTGTTCGCCTCGAACGTTCCAAGAGCGAGTACGGCCTCCCAGAATTTAAGGTCTTTAAGAGCGGGGAAGTCGTATTTCTTCATGATGGAACGAGTCGTCGCGCCTGGCTCTCGCTCTTCCTGATTGCTTTGGTTACTTCAATTGTTATGGCACTTCCTGCTGGGCGTACGCGTCGCGAACTTTCAGATAGTGAGGTCTCGTAATGAAGATTCGCGCACTTCAACTCCTTGTTGCATTTGTTGCAGTCGCTCTCTTTACCAATGTCATCAGTATTACAACGAAGAGCAATCGATATTCTGAGAGTTATCCAGCTGTTGTTTGCCCACCAAATCAAGTTGGCCAGAGTTCTCTCATCTCGCTTACTTCACCAAGTATGCAGATTCGCAAGACCGGTACTTCAACGATGGCATTTAAGGATGCTCGATCTCGTGGATATGCCGGAAGCTCTCAGGCGACGGTGATCGATGCGCAATCTGTCACTCCGTTGATGTGGCAAGCCCGTACAGGTGAGTGGGCTGGCGGCGCTACCTGTCTTGCGCCAGTGACCTCTCAATGGTTTGTCGGCGCTACTGCCGATGTGACTTCAAAGGGAACTTTAACTTTAGTTAATAGCGGCCTTGGTAAAGCACTTATTGCGGTAACAGTATTTACAGAGAATGGCGCTCAGGCTGATCAGCTCTTTGCAGTGAAAGCGAACTCCTTTACATCTATTCAACTCGCAACGCTTGCACCAGGATCTCACTCTCTAGCGATACACGTGCTTCCACAAACCGGTCGCGTTAATGCATTTCTTACAGATGAGAGAGGGCGTGGCCTGCAGGCTCTCGGTGGTGACACTGTAAATTCTCAAGAGAACCCCGCTAAGAATTTAGTAATTCCTGCAATCCCCCAGCAGACCGGTAAGAAGAGCTCACTGCCTCACACGCTTCGCATCCTTATTCCAGGTGATGTTGGCGCGCAGATAAATGTTGAGATTAGATCCACAGATGGAACCTTCTCTCCATCCGGTATTGACGGGATGATGATTCCTGCCGGGAAAGTTATCGATCTTCCCCTCGATGTCATTATGGAATCTGGAAAATTCGCACTACGTATCAGTTCTGAACGCCCATTTGTTGCATCTGTCTTCACCAAGACAAATTCCCTCGGTAAATCTGACTTCCTTTGGAGCACGCCTGCGCCTCAATTGGAGAAGGGAACCTTTGCCGTTACTGGCTTAGCTCCACTCCTTATCTTTTCCGGCGATAAGATCGAGGTGAATATTGATCTCACCTCCATCCAAGGCAAGAAGCGAAGCATCTCCTTAAGAGGTTCGGATATTGCCACCTATCAACTCTCTGATCGAATTCGCTCATTCACTATTACCAAGCGCTCGGATCAGACATATGGCGCCGCCCTCATCACATCGAAGAGCGGATTTGGTTATGCGCCACTTGTTATCGGAAGCACTTTGACCCGAACTTCGATACCTCGTTCAAATATCAGAGTGTTGATTCCCTAACTTCACCGCCTTCTCCCACTAATCTTTCATCCATGAGTTCGGTATCAGGTCGCTCCTGTTCACGTGTGAGTTGCAGAGCAGCTGCAACGATGACTCTTACCTACATTTATGCTGAATCCCGTGCAGTTCTAGGCCAGATTGCAACATTCTCAGAACCGCATGCATACGATCTTTGCGAACGCCATGCCTCACGACTTACCGTTCCAAATGGATGGAGCGTTGAGCGCCAGATTTCAAATGGTGAAGGCCCAGGTCCCAGCGAAGACGATTTGATGGCGATTGCAGATGCTGTTCGCGAAGTAGCACGAAGCCATCAAGAACAGGTGCTTCCTACATCTGCGGCGCAAGTTGCTCAGGTCGGTCGCCGCGGACATTTGCGCGCAGTTCCTTCCTAACGATAAACCTCTTACTATTAGGGCATGAGCGCAGCAATCTTTAAGGCATATGACATTCGTGGACTTGTCGGCGACGAGATCACTCCAGAATTTACATTTGCGACAGGTGCCGCCTTCGCAAGATTTCTCAAAGCAGAGCGCGAACCTGGCACAGTTGTTATTGGTGAAGATATGCGCCCATCATCTCCCGAACTTGCAGATGCATTTAGCGCTGGCGTGACATCGCAAGGACTCGACGTCTTTCGAATTGGACTCGCCTCTACCGACATGCTCTACTTCGCAGCCGGAAAGCTCAATCTCCCCGGCGCCATGTTTACAGCGAGCCATAACCCAGCTGCTTATAACGGAATCAAGATGTGCCTTAGCGGTGCACGTCCAATCGGAAAAGAATCTGGCTTACTCACCATTGAAAAATTTGTAAATGAGGGATCGCCAATTCCATTGAGCCAAGTGGGCGTTGAACGTCGCAAAGAGATGCTTGATGATTATGTAACGCATCTCCTTAATCTCGTCAGCCTTACATCAATTCGTCCACTCAAGATTGTGATTGATGCCGGAAATGGAATGGCAGGCCATACTGCGCCTGCAGTTTTCGCTCGTCTTAACGCCGAGGTCATCGAGATGTATTACGAACTCGATGGAACTTTCCCTAACCACGAGGCAAATCCAATCGACCCAGAAAATCTTCGCGATCTTCAAGCAGCTGTTAAGAAGCATAAAGCTGATATCGGATTGGCATTTGATGGCGATGCAGATCGCTGCTTCTTGGTGGATGAGAAAGGTGAGCTCGTTAACCCATCTGCTCTCACAGGTCTGATTGCCACTCGCGAACTCGCAAAGTACCCAGGATCAACGATTATTTACAACCTCATCTCATCGAAATCAGTGCGCGAGGTCGTCGAAGAAAATGGCGGTACATCCGTGCGCTCTCGTGTCGGTCACTCTTACATCAAGAAGTTGATGGCAGAGACTGGCGCCGTTTTCGGTGGCGAACATTCAGGTCACTTCTACTTCCGCGATTTCTGGCGGGCAGATTCTGGAATGCTTGCAGCGCTCCATGCAATCGCAGCGTTAGGGGAGAGCGACGTTCGGCTATCTCAACTGCTCGCGCCTTTTAATCGTTACATCTCTAGCGGTGAGATCAATTCAACGGTCTCTGATGCAGCTGCATCGACAAAGAAGATTGAAGAACACTATGGCGCGCTAGCTGGCGTTGAACTCGACCACCTCGATGGATTAACGGTTAACGGCGAGAGCTGGTGGTTCAATCTTCGCGCCTCAAATACTGAGCCTCTCCTTCGACTCAACGTTGAGGCTACGACCGCACGGGAGATGGAATCCATCCGTGATTCAGTTCTCAACACCATACGCGCCTAACCTCTAATTCTGCCTTTCCAGCTTCTGGCTAGTAATCTATGCCCATAGCCGATCAGCACAGTAGAGCCCTACGCCGAAGGTCAAGCGAAAAATAGAAGAGCTAATCAATTCATGAAGCTCTCTTTACAGCCTATCTAGGGAGATATAAATGTCAGTTACAACTATTCCAAAGCACGACATTGCGGATGCATCACTTGCAGCTGCTGGTCGCAAGCGCATCGAGTGGGCAGAGCGCAACATGCCGGTTCTCGCGCAGATTCGTGAACGCTTCGAGAAGTCACAGCCATTCGCAGGTGTTCGCATCTCAGCATGTATGCACGTCACAACTGAGACAGCTAACTTGATGCGCGTACTCAAGGCAGGAGGCGCAGAGATTGCACTCTGTGCTTCAAACCCACTTTCAACTCAGGATGACACAGCAGCTGCGCTTGTTCACGAGTATGGAATCTCAGTCTTTGCTCGTAATGCAGTGGACCGCGATGGTTACTACTCACATATCAACGCATCACTCGATATCGAACCACATCAAGTATTCGACGATGGTTGTGACCTCGTCAACACACTTCACACAACTCGTCGCGAGCTCCTTCCAAATATCTCAGGTGGATGCGAAGAGACAACAACTGGTGTAATCCGCCTCAATCAGATGGCAAAGGATGGCGCACTCACATTCCCAATGATCGCCGTCAATGACACTGATACAAAGCACATGTTCGATAACCGTTTCGGAACAGGTCAATCAACTCTCGATGCAGTCTTTCGCGCGACAAACTTCTTGCTCGCAGGTCGCATCCTCGTAGTGGCAGGTTTCGGTTACTGCGGTAAGGGCGTTGCAGAGCGCGCAAAGGGTATGGGCGCAGATGTCATCGTGACTGAGATTGATCCAACTAAGGCGCTCGATGCAATGATGCAGGGATACCGCGTCATGCCAATGACAGAGGCTGCAAAGGTTGGCGATGTATTTATTACTGTGACAGGTAACCGCGATGTACTTCGCGATGAGCACTTCGCAGTCATGAAGGATGGCGCAATCATGGCCAACTCAGGTCACTTCGATATTGAAATCGATGTTGCATGGCTCGAGCAGAATGCGAAGTCAAAGAATGCAAAGATGCGCCATCAGACAGATGAATACGTCCTTGCAGATGGCCGTCGCCTTCTCCTTATTGCAGAAGGTCGCCTCGTTAACCTTGGCGCTGCAGAAGGTCACCCAGCATCAGTGATGGATATGTCATTCTCAGATCAGGCTCTTACTGCTGAATACCTCGTCAAAGAAGCGAAGAATCTTCCAGCAGGTGTTCATGATGTTCCTTCATATATCGATAAGGAAGTTGCATCACTCAAGCTCAAGTCAATGGGCGGATATATCGACACACTTACTCCAGCACAAGAGTTGTACCTCAACTCATGGGAGCACGGTTCATAAATGGCACGAATCCTGGTCGTCGATGACGATCTAGATCTTGCTGAAATGCTTGGAATTGTCTTAACAAGTTCAGGTTTTGATGTAGATCTCGTCAATCGCGGAGACGAGGCACTTGAGGCATTTAGAAATAATCCTCCAGACCTCGTTCTCCTCGATGTGATGCTTCCAGGGTTAGATGGCATCGAGGTCTGTACGCTGATTCGTCAAGAATCAGTTGTGCCGATCGTGATGTTAAGCGCAAAGGGCGAGACCCTCGACATTGTTCGAGGGCTCGAAGCTGGCGCAGATGATTACATGCAGAAGCCTTTCCGCGATGAGGCAGAGTTAATCGCGCGAATTCGTACCCGACTTCGTCGCACAAATGCCGATGTCACGGGAATTCTTACAATCGGCGATCTCACGATTGATGTGACTGCACATGTAGTTCAACGAGGAGCAAAGGCAATTACCTTGACCCGTTTGGAGTTCGATCTCCTGGTTGCACTTGCGAAAGATCCAGGTCGAGTCTTTACGCGCGATGCACTTCTCAGTGAGGTGTGGGGATATCGCCACTCAACCGATACTCGCCTTGTTAATGTGCACGTGCAACGTCTTCGTTCAAAGATTGAACATGACCCAGAACATCCAGAGATCGTGATGACAGTGCGCGGTGTTGGATATAAGGCAGGCGGCGCTTCTTAGAATGACAAGACTCCGTCTTGCCTTTCAACGTTCGCTGGGCGCAAAGGTTGTTACATCAACAGTCCTGCTCTCTCTAGGTGTTGTCTGGCTTACCGGATCTGCTCTCTACTCACGACTTTCAGATGGAATTCGCTCTACCAACCTCAACTCATCCCTTGCGGAAGCCCGTCTAGCTTTCTTTAATGCCCAATATCAGCTCCTAATTTCTCAGGGGAACACGGTCGAAGAACGAAAGAAAATCCTTGCAGAAATCGTTGTCGATGGAACCACTCAAGGAATTAAAGAGCAGCCTCGCGAGGTATTGATTGTAAAGACTCCAACTACAAAAACTTCTAAAGTTTCATATGAGATGGCCTCAAATAACGCTCTGAGTGAATCCATTCCTTCCGGTGTGAGAAATAGAATTCTTAAAGATTCAACTCTCCAATACGAATACGGTCGACTTCAATATTCAGCAAGCGCCAGCATCGACTCTCTCTTTGTTGGAAACCGAATCAACATTCCTGGCGCAGGTCGATATGAGATGTATGTGGTTTTCTCGCTAGCGAGCCAAGGATCCACGATTCAACTTATTCAAAATTCCCTCTTTGTAACGGGCTTTGCCCTGATCTTTCTTATCGCCTTGATTACTTGGCTTGTGGTTCGACAAGTTGTAAGGCCGGTACGTGAAGCAGCATCGGTGGCCAAGCAATTTACTCAAGGTGAATTTGATCTTCGCCTTCCCATCTCCTCTAAGGATGAATTAGCGACACTCGCCATTTCGTTTAATGATATGGCTGCCTCTATTGAGCAGCAGATTTCTCGTCTTGAGAATCTCTCTCGAGTGCAACAGCGATTTGTCTCTGATGTCTCTCATGAACTTCGTACCCCACTGACAACTCTTCGAATGGCATCAGAGGTTATCTATAACCACCGCACCACTTTCGAGGCTCCGGTTGCACGAAGCGCTGAGTTGCTCGTGGCGCAGCTCGATAGGTTTGAGCGCTTGCTTGAAGACCTCCTCGAAGTGAGCCGTTTTGATGCAGAAGTCGCCGTTCTTGAACCTGTTGAATTTGATTTGATTGCCCTCATTAAACGATCTGTGCATGACCTTGGTGTTGATACCGATGAGAAGACATCAGGGGTATCGACAAAGTCTGATAACTCTGTTGTGACCGTCAAGGCAGATATGCGTCGCGTTGAGCGCATTATGCGTAATTTGTTGTCTAATGCTCTCGATCATTGCGATGGCACTCCCATTGAAATTCAGATTAAGTCGACTGATACAGAGGTAGCTGTCGGTGTTCGTGACTTTGGTACCGGTCTCGATGAATCTTCACTCATCCGAGTATTCGATCGTTTCTGGCGGGCTGATCCATCTCGCGCCCGTGTCCGAGGCGGAACAGGGTTGGGTCTCTCAATTGCACTAGAAGATGCCCGTCTTCACAATGGCGAGCTCGATGCATGGGGACGTCCTGGCAAAGGTGCGCACTTTGTACTTACCCTGCCACGAAATGCAGGCGAAGCTATTCTGAGCCGTCCCATCAAACCAACGCCAGAAGATTTCCACGAGGAAGTTTTCTACCAGTAATCGAGTAGCTATCTACCGCAAAGATACTTCGGTGGAATTCATTCAATCTCTTAACGAACTTCTCTTTCCATCGCGTTGCATCTCTTGTAGCGCTCTTGGTTTATCCCTCTGCTCGAAATGCAGACGAGGATGGAACCCTCATATCTACATCACTCATATTGGAAGAGGTAAAGAATCTTTACGAGTGACCTCAAGCGTTCTTTATTCACCTATTGCTCAAAAGGTAATCCTTGCTGCTAAAGAGAATCATCTCGAAAGGGCAGATGTATTAATTTCAAGCGCCATAACGCACTCACTCGAAAATCTCCTGAGAGAAGAATGGGTGGATTATTTGATTCCTATTCCTTCGCGCAAGAGCGCAACAAGATTGCGAGGACGCGAATTCATTAAAGAGATGGCAGGTCCAGCTTCGGAGAAATTCAGAATTCCGCTTCAATCACCGCTCCTTCACGGCAGACGGGTGAGAGATCAGAGCGGCCTGGATCTCCAAGGGCGACGGAATAATCTCGAGGGTGCCTTTGTTGTAGAAATGGAAGTTGGACTGTATGGAAATGCAGTTCTGGTTGATGACCTAGTAACGACAGGTGCGACCCTCATTGAGGCGGCTCGCGCCTTGAGATATGCGGGAATTCAGGTGATTGGGGCCGTAACGGCCGCTCTGGCCCAGCCACTAAGATAAAGCCCTCGTTGCGAAAGGTTCCTCCATGTCAAAGCTTTTAGATCGAATCATGCGTGCTGGCGAAGGCAAGATCCTTCGCGATCTCGGCAAGATTGTCGATAAGGTAAACAGCTTTGAGGGTTCAATCTCACCGCTCAGCGATGATGCGCTCCGCGCAAAGACAGATGAGTTTAAGAAGCGCCTCACAGCAGGCGAGACCCTCGATGACATTCTTCCTGAAGCATTCGCAGTAGTTCGCGAAGCTGCAAAGCGCACCCTCGGTCAGCGCCATTACGATGTTCAGTTGATGGGTGGAGCTGCGCTCCATCTTGGAAATATTGCTGAAATGCGTACCGGTGAAGGTAAGACTCTCGTTGCAACTCTGCCTTCTTATCTCAATGCCCTCGCAGGAAAAGGCGTGCACGTTGTAACTGTTAACGATTACCTCGCAGAGCGCGATAGCGAGTGGATGGGTCGCATCCATCGCTTCCTCGGTCTCTCAGTTGGCGTCATTCTCAACAGCATGACTCCAGCAGAGCGCCGCGCAGCATATGCATCGGATATTACTTATGGAACAAATAATGAATTTGGCTTTGATTACCTTCGCGACAATATGGCATGGTCGCTCGACGACTGCGTACAGCGCGAACATTTCTTTGCCGTAGTCGATGAAGTTGACTCAATTTTGATTGATGAGGCACGTACGCCTTTGATTATCAGCGGGCCAGCCGATAAGGCAACGAAGTGGTATGTCGAGTTTGCAAATATTGCAACGAAGCTTAATCGAGATGAACATTACGAAGTAGATGAGAAGAAAAAGACCATCGGAATTCTTGAAGATGGTGTTACAAAGGTTGAGCAGCTCCTTGAGATTGAGAATCTCTACGAGGCAGCAAATACAACTCTCATCGGCTATCTCAACAATGCTGTTCGCGCGAAAGAACTCTTTAAGCGCGATAAGGATTATGTCGTCATGAATGGCGAGCTATTAATCGTGGATGAGCACACAGGTCGTATGTTGGCTGGACGTCGCTATAGCGAAGGTCTCCACCAGGCGCTTGAGGCGAAAGAACGCATTGAAATCAAGGATGAGAACCAGACCCTTGCAACGATTACTTTGCAGAACTACTTCCGCCTCTACGAGAAGATCTCAGGTATGACAGGTACTGCAATGACAGAGGCATCTGAATTCCATCAGATCTACAAACTTGGCGTTGTACCAATTCCTACCAACCGCGGAATGCAGCGTATTGACCAGGCTGACCTCGTCTACAAGTCAGAGCTTGGAAAGTTCCACGCTGTAGTTCGCGATATCGCAGAGCGCCACCGCAAAGGCCAGCCGGTTCTCGTAGGTACTGTCTCGGTTGAGAAGTCAGAAGAACTCTCTGCGCTCCTTAAGAAGGCCGGAGTTCCTCACGAAGTTCTCAATGCAAAGCACCATGAACGTGAAGCTTCAATCGTTGCACGCGCAGGTGTGAAGGGCGCAGTAACAGTTGCTACCAATATGGCAGGTCGCGGAACCGACATTATGCTCGGTGGTAATCCAGAGTTTATGGCTGACTTCGAACTGCAACGTCGCGGTCTCTCACCAGTAGATAATGCAACAGAGTACGAAGTGGCATGGCCTGCAGAGATTGCAAAGCAGAAGGCGGCAGTTGAGAAGGATCACGAAGAGGTAATTGGTCTCGGTGGTCTCTATGTTCTCGGAACTGAGCGCCACGAATCACGTCGAATTGATAACCAGCTCCGTGGACGATCTGGTCGCCAAGGTGATCCAGGAGAGTCACGTTTCTACCTCTCACTTCAAGATGAACTTATGCGTCGCTTTAACTCTGCGCTCGTTGAGCGATTCCTCCTTGCAGCAGGTCTGCCAGAGGATGAACCAATCGAATCCAAGATGGTCTCTAACGCAATCCGTTCTGCTCAGACACAGGTTGAAGCTCAGAACTTTGAGATCCGTAAGAATGTTTTGAAGTATGACGATGTTATGAATCGCCAACGCCTCGTTATCTATAGCGAGCGTCGCCTTGTCCTTGAAGGAAAAGATATTGGCTCGCAGGTTCAGGATTTCGTAGCCGAGACAATCTCTGCATATGTTCGCGCAGCGACGGCAGAGGGCTTTAGCGAAGATTGGAACCTCGCAGATCTCTGGACAGCTCTCAAGCTTGTCTATCCAATCTCCTTTACATCAGAGCAGTTGCTCGCAGAGATTGGCGGAGCAGCTGCTCTCGATGCAGATTTCTTGGAAGAGAAGATTCTCGAAGATGCCCGCAAAGCCTATGCAGAGCGCGAAGCTAATCTCGGAACAGATGTTCTCCGCGAACTAGAGCGCAAGGTTCTCCTTTCAGTGCTCGATCGTCGCTGGCGTGAACACCTCTACGAGATGGATTACCTCCAAGAGGGAATTGGGCTACGTGCTATGGCGCAGCGCGATCCGCTCGTTGAATATCAGCGTGAAGGCTACGAACTCTTCTCAGCGATGATGGATGCAATTAAGGAAGAGCTTGCAAGCTTGGTCTTTAATGTTGAAGTCACAATTGAAGGCGATGGATCACAGATTCAAGCTAAGGGTCTTGAGAGCAAGCCTGCTCAATCAGTTCCGCTGCAGTACACAGCTGCAGATGAGAATGGCGTTGTCACAACAGGTGATGTATCTCGTAACAGCCCATGCCCATGCGGTTCAGGTAAGAAGTTCAAGCGCTGCCACGGCGCCGCTTAACTTCACATCAAACGCAGCGCCGTGCAGAGCCATCGGCCATCAACGCCCTCAGTTCGTATTACTAGTGCGCGCAGACGTTCGCCAAAGCGCACCGTAATCACAGATTCACATATTCCATCGAGTGGTTGATCCTGGTGAATCTTGCGTATCCGTCCAACCTCCTTCTCGCAGCCGACCATCGGCAGCAATTGGCGGAAGATGACATAGTGGCAACGGGTAGCTAATTGCGATGGCTGTCGTCGCCCCGCAATGATCTCAAGAAGGTTGATTGCAAAACTCATCGTCCATTGAGAAATCTCAGGTAACTCTGATGCAGAAGTTGGTAATGGTCGATCATCATCTTCAAAAGGTTCACCGAAGAGTGATGGAGAGCGATAGAGGAGCGCTTCTTGTGGAGCTCGCTGCTCGACTGTGAGATCAAAGAGATCGAGAGTGGGATGGCCCCAAAGCTCTTGAGGTGTATTGCTTGAAATAAGGTGAAGGCTTCGCTTCTCTTCCATGATTGACATGGCGGAAGATTTGCTGAAATTACTGGGGTCGACATCCGAGCTATGAATGAACTTTCCTCATCCATTGGTATGACTGTGGAGAACTGCATTGTGCATCTTTCGCGCTCGTTACCGTGCCGCTATGAATTCACACGTCGAAAAGAAATCACACTCGCGCCTTCTCGTTGCAGGCGCGCTCTTCCTCACATCAATCATCGCCTCACTGCTGATTGCATATATCTCTTCAACAGGAGATAAATTTTGGGTTCTAAAGCACCCATTACCTCGAGGGGTTCAGATTGCCTCATCTGATATCTCGCTTGTAAAGGTCACCCTTGGACGAGGAGCGCAGGGTTATCTCTCTTCATCGATTAATCCCATCGGTTCCATCACTGTGAGGAACCTTTCGGCTGGATCACTCCTTAACGTCGCAGATCTCAGCAAGAGCGGTGAAGAGCTGGATACGGAGAGCCTTTCAATTGCAGTCAGGGCTGCTGACTTGCCAGCCACGAGCTATGTGGGAGAGATAGTCTCGCTCTATCAAGTATTTGATGCTCGCAATGGAGAGGTTGTTCCTGAGCCATTGCGAGTAATGAGTGGAGTCTTCATAAAAGAAATTTCTCAGAAAGGTGCAAACTTTGGCGGTGATCTCGCCCTGACGATCACGGTTCACAGAGATGATGTTCCTGCGATTCTTGCCGCCACCTCGAGCGGTCGATTAGTAGTGGTTGCAAGTCGTGGCTAAAGATGAATTGCTCGCAATAACTGCAATCAAGGATATGGAGCAAGAGGGGGCGATCGCTGCATCACTTATTCGCTCAGGCTGGAAAGTGGTTTACCGCGCAACGTCTCCAGATCTTCTCGCTGAAAATCTGGAGCGATTCAACGGCGCCGTGCTCCTCCTTTCGGATGACTTTGTATCCGTTGAAAAGGTCAATTTCGAAGGCACGATTCTTCTGCGTGGACGTACCCACCCCCTTGGAAAGGAAGGCGTTACAGCGCCACAGAGTGATTTTGAATTAGGCGAACTATTAAGAAACCACAGTAGAGAAGCCTCGTCAGCGAAAATTCTAATTCCTGCGACCCAATCAAAGGTGATCGCATTTGCTTCTACGCAGGGGGGAGTCGGCACAACAACACTTGCACTCAACGCGGCAGATCAAATCTCTATTGTAGGCAAGAAGGTTTTGCTCGTTGATGCGAATGTAATCTCACCGGCAATCGCAGAGCACTTTGAAATCCACGATATCCGAAGCCAGGCAAGAGAATTTACTCCTAATCTATCTCTCCTTGAAATCTCGGAAGTGACCCAACTTCTCCATTTGGCAGCAATTGCGGAGAAATTTGATTTCATCGTCATTGATCTCGGGCCTTCAAACAACCTAACGATGATGGGTGCTCGAATCGGTGATCGAATTTTTCAATGGATACTTCATTCTCAAGGTCAAATCGTTCTCACTACTAGAAACTTTCAAAGGAGTATTGAAAGAGCGGGGCGAGCGGTGACGAGCTTGAGGGATATTGCTTCGGCGCTCAAGATCGATATAGCAATCACTTTAGATTTAGCAATGAGCCGTCGAGATCGAATCGAGCTGGAAACCAATACTTCTGAGACCTTCTCCACCAACGTCGTAACAATCTCTCACGATCATAAGGCGGCAAGAGCCGCATTGGAACGAGGATCTACCCTCCAGAGGTGCGCTCCTCGGAGCGCAATTAATCGCGAGATTACCCAATTTGTAAAGGAAGGGCATTTTCAAGAGTAATCGCAGGTGGGTAATAACGATATTCTTTCTACATGCGCGTTTACTTTGGTACGACTGCCGATGAACTCCAAGAGTTTCTCCAGAGCGGAACAATCGACATTTCAGAGGTGTATGCACCAACGCCTATTTACAGCGGAACCCATCCCGAGATGGATGAGGAAGAGATTGAATACTCCCTCTCACTCCTTGCCGCAGAAGATGCAATTGAGTTCTTAGATGACCAATCCGGCGCCGCACTTGTAATTGCCCTTGAGGTTCCTGAAGAGATTCTTGGCGCCTTTGATGAGATCAGTGCAGAAGTCGTTATGCCACTTCAGTGGAACTCTGTTGAAGCTCTTTTCCTCGTGGGAGAAGATGCAGATGACCTCACATGGTTTGCTCCACAAGAGGCGCAGCTCAGCGTTGGGGATTGGTTGAATCGGTAACCACCATGGCTTCGATTGAAGAGTATGTTGAAGGTAGAACGCCTTCCTCGGCGGAGGAGATTCACAAACTTCGCGAGCTCGTAGCTGACTGGCAATTGCTTTCAGATCTTTCATTTGCCGACCTCATTCTCTGGATTCCACTTCGAAGAGATGACGCGAGTTGGCCAACCGGTTACATAGCAGTTGCACATATTCGCCCTACAACTGCTGCAACGGTCTTTGCAAATGATGTCATCGGAGATGAGATCGCGTGGGGAGATCGCTTCTATATTGATCAAGCTTTATCCGATGGAGAGATTGTTCGAAATACAGAGCCACAGATGTTGGGCGATGTGATGGTTAAGGAAGAAACCATTCCCGTCATCATGGGGGAGAAGGTAATCGCAGTTATCTCTCGCCACCGCAACTCAGAGTTGATGCGCCAGCCATCTCGACTCGAACTCAATTATCGAGAGATTGCACATGAGCTATACAGAATGGTTGCGGAGGGAAACTTTCCCTATCGCAATGCGGGAACCCTCTTTGATCCAACTCCTCGCGTCGGTGATGGTTTGGTTCGCATAGATGTCAACGGAACTGTGAGTTACGCCAGCCCTAATGCGCGATCAGCATTTAGCCGAATGGGTTGGACCAACGAACTTGAAGGTTATTCGTTAGGTGAGATCGCAGAGACAGTTTCGCGCGAGAAGTCAGATGCACGTGAAGAGGCGCTAATAACTAGCTTGAGTGGGCGTTCACTTCGTCGCGTAGAAGTTGAGAATGTCGGCGGTGTAATTGATCTGATCGTATTGCCGATTATCGCGGGACAAGATCGCATTGGGGCAATTGTCTTGCTCAACAATGTGACCGAGCTGCGACGTCGTGAGCGTGAACTCGTTACCAAAGATGCAACTATTCGCGAGATTCACCACCGCGTAAAGAATAATCTTCAAACGGTATCTGCACTCTTGCGACTACAAGCTCGTCGTATTGATGATCCAGGGGCAAGCCAAGCTCTCAACGAAGCTGTTCGACGTATTGCATCGATTGCCCTTGTGCACGAAACACTTTCAAGTAGCTCGGATTCATCTGTTGCATTTGACGATGTCTTGGATCGATTGGTTAATCATGCTCTTGAACTAACGCCACGTATGAGCGAACTCAAGATCTCGCGTGCGGGATCTCTCGGTGCTCTCGAATCGCGCATTGCAACACCGCTAGCTTTGGTCATTACTGAACTAATTTACAATGCGCTTGAGCATGGGCTTGAAAGTGAAGGAAGTAAGCTCGACATTACAATCGAACGTAGAGATAAATCTGTTACAGTCATGATTTCCGATGATGGAGTGGGATTACCTGAAGGCTTTAGCCTTGCAACATCATCTAACCTTGGACTTCAAATTGTTCGCACATTGACGGAGAATGAGTTGCGCGGAACTTTGGTACTTGAATCCAATCAGGAAGAGACGCGAGCAGTTCTAAAATTTCCGATTCATTAAAACCGAGAATTTAGTTGGTAAGACCGTTATCCATGAGACGGGCACGGTTACGTGCAGCACGGCGCTTGAGGGCGCGGCGCTCATCTTCTGAGAGACCACCCCAGACTCCGGCATCCTGGCCAGATTCGAGAGCCCATGCCAGGCAAGCATCCTTGACGATGCATCGATTGCAGACCTTCTTCGCCTCTTCGATCTGAGTGATTGCAGGTCCTGTATTACCTACAGGGAAGAAGAGCTCAGGATCTTCGTCACGGCAGGCAGATTGATGTCTCCAATCCATGGGGAAGCTCCTTTACAGCGGCAAACGGTAATTCTCACGAAGTGTGAGTTGGCAATTCTCCCTGTTGTGGGGGAGTTAAACAAGGATGTACGGGAAAAAAGATTGAGATATGAGGTGATTTACCTCGCGCCGAACAATCAAGTGCCCCCGACAGGATTCGAACCTGTGCACCTGCCTCCGGAGGGCAGTGCTCTATCCCCTGAGCTACGGGGGCGCAGAGAGTAGGTTATCCGACTATGAGCGACATCAAATCTGCCACTGCCTACTTTGCCACCGGTTGTTTCTGGGGAGCCGAGCGACGATTCTGGAATATGCCAGGTGTAATTTCAACGCGAGTTGGTTACATGGGTGGAATTACAGCAAATCCAACGTATGAAGAAGTCTGCACCGGAAAGACACTTCACGCTGAGATGGTTGAAGTGATTTTTAACGAGAATGAGATTTCATATGCGCGCCTCTGTGAAGAGTTCTGGGTGATGCACGATCCGACATCTCTCAATCAGCAAGGTGGAGATATCGGAACCCAATATCGAAGTTCTATCTACTTCACCACTCCTAATCAAGGTGAAGTTGCACATGCAACGCGAGATGCTTATCAGAGCGCACTCGACAGTGAAGGCATCGGTGCAATCTGTACAGAAATCCTTAGTGCAGAGGGTGTGGTCTTCTATCCCGCCGAGGAATATCACCAGCGTTATCTAGAGAAGAATCCAAATGGTTACGACTGTCATTCAAGTACAGGGGTGAGATTCCCTCAGAGTTAGCCCCAAGCTCGCCAGCAATACCAAGCTACAACGCTACGGTAGGGACGAAACTTCTCACCCTTTATCTCCAGCTCCTTCGGAGAAATTTCTTCGCTCAACGAGTAAATCTTCTCCCATCCTCGACGGACACCAAGATCTCCAGTTGGCCAGATATTGAGTCGTCCCAATTGATGCATCATGAACATATCTACAGTCCAAGGTCCAATTCCCCAGAGGGCTGTAAGTTGATTGAAGATCTCCTCATCGCTTTCGACTTCATGCAATCTATTGAAATTTATCTGCTTCTCAAGTGCGGCGCTCGCAAGCCCTTGAATAGTCCGATGCTTTGCGCCTGAAACGCCAGCCTCACGCATCGTTGCTTCATCGAGCGTTGCGATTCTTGAAGGAGTAATTCGACCACCTGCCGCATTCTTTACACGAAGAAATATGGTGTCAGCCGCCTTTACTGCCAATTGTTGCGAGATCACCGATTCAACTAATGATTCAAAGTGAGTGACTGGCTTTGGATTGCGGCCGATTGTGCAGAGGGGGTGAGACTCGATTACTCGTGCAAATTTCTTATCACGAGAAGATATTTCAGAGATCACTTTCTTCATCTGGCGTTCGGTAATCGGAGTTATTGGCACAGGGGCAATCATGGAGTTTCATTGACAGGAGTGCAATACTTCACTTCATGAGCGATTTTCACCTCGTGCCTTTATCTGAACTTCAAAAACATAAATCCGAGAAGTGGCGCGCATTCCCTAGCGATGTACTCCCGCTACCTGTTGCTGAGATGGACTTCCCAGTCGCAGAGCCGATTCGTCGCGCACTCAAAGAGATGGTCGATAATTCAGATCTCGGCTATCTCGGTGCAATCCCTGAGATGGGGGAGGCCTTCGCTGGATTTGCCGAGAGACGATTTGGCTGGAAACCCGATCCCACACAGATCCGTATTGCAGCAGATGTTGGCGTTGGAATCGTAGAGACCCTTCGAGTGATCACTCAATATGGCGACAAGATCATGATCAACTCACCGGTCTATCCAAATTTCTTTACCTGGGCTAATGAAACACATCTTGAAATTGTTGATGTACCACTTTCTCGATCTGATGAAGAGATCAACGGTTCACCATGGCTCTTAGATTGGCCGGGAATCGAAGCAGCATATAAATCAGGAATCAAGGTTCACCTGATCTGTAACCCACACAATCCACTCGGTCGCGTCTATACAAAGGCAGAGCTGGAGAGACTGGTGCAACTTGCTGATGAGAACAAGGTCATCATCATTAGCGATGAGATCCACTCTCCACTCACCTTTGCCGAACAGACCTTTACTCCATTCCTTTCATTAGGAGATAAAGCTCGTGAAGTTGGAATCACTGTTACAGCTGCGAGTAAGGGTTGGAATATTGCCGGCCTGAAGTGCGCAATTATTGTTACCGAGAACGCTGCCATGCATGAGCGGCTCAATGCGATCGCTCCTGCAACTCACTATCGCGCCTCACTCTTGGGAGCTTTCGCAACGGTCAGCGCATTTAAAGATGGCGAGCCATGGCTTGATCAGCTGATGGTGCAGTTAGATTTCAATCGCAAACTCGTTTCCTCGCTTGTAGAAGAGAAACTTCCGAAGGCGAAGACCCACATGCCGCACTGCTCATATCTCTCCTGGATTGATTTCAGCGCCTATTCGATCGGAACAGACTGCGCCGCCCACCTTGTCGAACATGCAAAGGTTGCCTTCGTCCCAGGTGTCCGATTTGGTGAGAAGTTCTCAGATTATGTACGTCTTAACTTTGCTACCTCGCCTGAAATCATTACAGAGGCGATTGATCGAGTAGCGCGAGCCCTGCACTAAGACGTT
>CANGLK010000007.1 GCA_947454735.1 Candidatus Nanopelagicaceae bacterium | reverse complement strand
TGAAAAGTTGCTCATCGAGAAGAAGAAGCTGAAGTGGGCGATCGAAGAATTTCAATCTATCCTCGCAGCTCCTCCTGCACCTAAGCGAGTAGATCCATGGCGTCGCACATCAGGAATGCATAAGGTGAGAACGCGTTCGCAGCTCTCGATTGTGAAATCACTCTGGGAGGCGCGCGATGACCTCGCAGCCCACCTCGATATCTCTCCAGGTCGAGTTCTCTCAGATCTTGCAATCTCTACAATCGCACTTGCTAGTAATACGGCGCCGCTTGCAACAAAGCGCGACCTCGAAAAAGTCTTGCGCCCTATCGGACTTCGCGCCCGTTGGTTTGAAAATACTCCCCGCTGGCTCAAGGCTATTGATAGCGCCCTTGCGCTTTCTGAGGATGAGATGCCGCAGACGCGGAGCAAAGCTGAAGCTCTTCCACCTATCAAGATCTGGCGTGATCGCTTCCCAGAGAAGTACATCCCTCTCTCCCACGCCCGCTTCCAGATGTCGCTTAAAGCTGAGGAGTTAGAGCTTCCAGTCGAAAACTTACTTACTCCAGAACATCTCCGACAAATCTGCTGGCAATTGCCTGATCCTGATGAAGTCGGGCGTATTTTGGGCGAGATGGGCGCGCGTCCTTGGCAGATTGAGATTGCAGCACCTATCTTGATAAAGGCACTTGCAGAGAGCGAGGCATTGGAGATTCCTGAGCCTGAAGAGGCAGTTCCAGAAGTGCCTGCCGAATAAAAAGCGCGCTACCTCGTAGCGGAAATGGCTACCGGCGAGTAACCTAAAAGCCTCACCACCTTGAGCTTTAGGAGCCTTGATGACACGCACCGTTGTCCTCGTCGATGCAGTTCGCACACCTTTTGGAAAGTCAGGTGGCGCCTTCGTTAATACGCGTGCCGATGATCTACTTATTCGAGCGATGCGCGGATTGATTGAGCGAAATCCACAGCTCCCCCTTAATCAGATTGATGACGTTGCAATCGCTGCAGCAACTCAAACCGGCGATCAAGGAATGAATATCGGTCGCAGCGCATCACTCTTAGCTGGACTTCCCAATACCGTTCCAGGTTATTCAATCGATCGTTGGTGTGCGGGTGCGCTGACTGCGACAACAACTGTTGCAGGACAGATTGCGATGGGTGCGATTGATCTCGCACTTGCTGGCGGTGTTGAACACATGGGCAATCACCCAATGGGCGAGCTGATGAATCCAAATCCTCGCTACCTTGCAGAGAAGATTGTTGATCCAGATGCGATGTCAATGGGTGCAACTGCTGAGCGCCTCCATGATCGCTTCCCAGAAATCACCAAAGATCGCGCAGATCGTTATGCATATAACTCGCAGATGAAGACGGCAAAGGCTTATCAACAAGGCCTGATTCAACGCGATCTTATTCCAACAGCTGCCCGCTCAGAAGAACTTGGTTGGACAATCGTCTCTGCAGACGAGGGACCACGTCCAACAACAACGATGGAGGGTCTTGCGGGATTAAAGACACCGTTCCGTCCAGGTGGTCGCGTTACCGCTGGAAATGCATCAGGCATTAACGATGGCGCAACTATCGCCCTCCTTGCTAGCGAAGATAAGGCGAAAGAGCTTGGACTTCCCATCAAGGCGAAGATGGTGACATTCGCATTTGCCGGCGTAGAACCAGAGGTCATGGGTTATGGACCAGTTCCATCGACAGAGAAGGCCCTTGCAAAGGCAGGGTTAACAATTGCCGATATCGGTGCTTTTGAGATTAATGAAGCATTTGCAGTGCAGGTCATCGCATTCCTTGAGCACTTTGGAATCGGTGATGAAGATCCACGTGTCAATCCATACGGTGGAGCAATCGCAGTTGGCCACCCATTGGCATCATCCGGTGTCCGCCTCATGATCAACCTTGCTCGCACCTTTGAATCACACCCAGAAGTTCGATATGGCATTACAACAATGTGTATCGGCCTTGGAATGGGCGGAACAGTTATTTGGGAAAATCCACACTTCAACGGAGGAAATAAGTAAATGGCTACACCACTCGTACTGCCTGAAGGCGCTCCTGAAGAAGTAATCACCGTAGCAAAGGTCCGCGATGTAGATCTGACTCCATTTGGTTTTAAGGGCTTACTTGCTCTCATCACCCTCGATAACGGTCTCGATCACACACGTCCAAATACGCTTGGCCCACAATCTGTCGCTTCCCTAGATGCTGCAATCACAGAAGCGATCTCACATAAGCCTGCTGCAATTGCAGTAACAGGTAAGCCATTTATCTTTGCAGCGGGAGCAGATCTCTCTGCTATGTCATTCTTAACAGATCGCAGTCAGGCTCTTGCGATTGGCAAGTTGGGACACGATGTATTCCGTCGTCTCGGTGAGATTGATATTCCAACATTCTCATTTATCAATGGCCTTGCACTCGGTGGCGGACTTGAGATTGGTCTCCACTCGAAGTACCGCACTCTTGCATCAACTGCATTTACAGCTCTGCCTGAAGTCTTCCTTGGTTTAGTTCCAGGTTGGGGTGGAGCAACTCTCCTACCGAAGTTGATTGGTCCAGAGAAGGCTGTTCAGGTCATCATCCTTAACTCACTCAATAACAACACAATGATGAATGCGAAGGATGCACTTGCACTTGGCGTTGTTGATGCCGTCTATGAGCCAGCTGACTTCCTAGAAAAGTCTGTGGCATTTGCTGCATCAATTCTCTCAGGTACAACAAAGATTGAGCGTAAGGATTACAGCAACGATCTTGCATGGGATACAGCACTTGCTACAGGTAAGGCTGCAGCGCTGAAGAAGTTTGGTGGTGCAGATATTGCATCTCCTCGCAAAGCGCTCGAACTCATCGCA
The DNA here is from genome assembly GCA_947454735.1 of Candidatus Nanopelagicaceae bacterium. Lineage (GTDB taxonomy): Bacteria > Actinomycetota > Actinomycetes > Nanopelagicales > Nanopelagicaceae > Planktophila. The sequence continues at coordinate 47,595 of CANGLK010000007.1, read as the reverse complement.
GCTGCGAAGAGCTGTAGCAATGGTGAAGGTTTCGATGCTGAAGATCAGGTACTTGCAGATCTCGTGATGTCTGATCCGCTTCGCTCATCACTCTATGCATTTAATATGATTCAGAAGAAGCGCAAGAAGGTTGAAGGCGCGCCCAAGGCAAACCTTGCTCGCAAGGTCACCAAGGTTGGCGTAGTGGGTGCTGGACTTATGGCATCTCAGCTCGCGCTCCTGCTGGTGCGCAATCTCAAATGTCCGGTAGTGATGACTGATATCGATCAGGAGCGCGCAGATAAAGGCGTCGCTTGGGTACGCGCAGAGCTTGCAAAGCTCGTTGAGAAGAAGCGTATGAGCGCCGAGAGCGCACAGCGCCTCTCTGCACTTATCTCTGGCTCTGCAGATAAGTCTGTTTACGCCGGTTGCGACTTCATTATTGAGGCAATCTTTGAAGAGCTCTCACTGAAGCAAGAGCTGTTCAAGACTCTAGAAGGAATCGTCTCCCCCGAGTGTGTACTTGCAACAAATACCTCTTCGCTCTCAGTTGAGCAGATGTCAGAAGGTATGAAGAATCCAGAGCGCGTTGTTGGCTTCCACTTCTTCAATCCAGTTGCTGTGATGCCACTTCTCGAAGTAGCTCGCACATCTCACACAGATGATGCAACAACTGCAACAGCGGTTGAGGTAGGAAAGAATCTTAAGAAGACGATGATCATCTGTAAGGATGCACCGGGATTTGTCGTTAACCGTCTGCTCACCCGCTTCATGGGCGAGATCACCGATGCCGTCGATGAAGGAACCGATCCAGCAACTGCTGATAATGCGATGCGCTCAATCGGCTTCCCAATGAGTCCATTTGAACTTCTTGGCCTCGTTGGACCAGGCGTTGCGCTCCATGTTGCTGAGACTCTCCATAAGAACCTCGGTCCTCGCTATCGCATCTCACCAACGATGCAGGCGATGGTCAAGGAGGGCGTTAAGACTTTCTACATTAAGAATGAAGATGGTAGCTACGGAGCAAATCCCGCAGCTGTTGCACTCATTCACAAGGGCAGCACTCCATCAACTGCAGAGCAGGTTCGCGATCGCGCACTCAAGGCGCTAGCGGAAGAGGCTCGAATGATGCTCGATGAAGGTGTTGTTGCAACGCCAGCAGAGATTGATCTCTGCATGTTGCTCGGTGCTGGTTGGCCGATGCACCTCGGTGGAATCTTGCCGTTCTTAGATCGTGAAGGTATTAGCGACGCTGTTTGTGGTCAGCGCTTTCATGCTCCGGGAATTGCATCGGTTCTGAAGTAGAGCTCCACTCAACGATTTCACGAGCAATCTTCTGAGCTGTGATTCCGAGATCTTCAAGGATCTCGTTGCGCTTGGAGTGTTCGATAAATTCAAGTGGAACACCGATGCTGTGCACTGGTACCTCTAGGCGTGCATCGCGGAACATCTCTGAAAGGGATGAGGCGATTCCGCCATGGCGGATCCCATCTTCAAGGACAACAACGCTCTTGTAACGTCGCGCCATTGTGACTAGTGATGCAGGAAGTGGCTTAACCCAGCGAGGATCAACAACTGTGACGCCGATATCTTCTCGGTATGCCTGAGATGCTGCCTCAACAGCCATAGGAGCCATTGCGCCGACGCTGACGAGAAGTACATCTGCGCTCTCCCCGCGATAAAGCACGTCTACTCCGTCGCGACTTTCAAATGCAGGGATATCTTCATGAACTGCGCCCTTTGGAAAGCGGAGAAGAGTTGGACGATCATTGATATTGAGCGCTTCACCGAGGGCTTGACGTAGGCGAGCACCATCGCGCGGCGCTGCAACAGCCAATGTTGGAACAATGCCTGTGAGTGCCAGATCCCAAATACCGTGGTGCGAAGGACCATCATCGCCCGTCACGCCTGCGCGATCTAGAACAAAGGTCACACCTGCGCCATGGAGGGCAACATCGAGCAAGAGCTGATCGAATGCACGATTGAGGAAGGTTGAGTAAACGGCGACAACTGGATGAATACCTGTGTAGGCAAGACCCGCAGCGCTCGTGACAGCATGCTGTTCTGCAATGCCAACATCAATCGTACGATCTGGATATGCCTTCTGGAATTTATCTAAACCAGTTGGCCCGAGCATCGCTGCAGTAATTGCAACAATATCCTGACGTTTTGCGCCAATCTCGACGAGTTCGCTCGCAAAGATATCGGTCCATGAAGTCTTACTTGCAGCTACGGGCATTCCCGTCTCTGGATCGACGATACCGACAGCATGGAACTTCTCTGCCTCATCTGCAACTGCAGGGCTGTAACCGCGACCCTTTTCGGTGATGACGTGAACGAGGACTGGCTCACCAAATTCTTTCGCTTGTTCAAGAGCTCGATCCATAGCAGCGATGTCATGTCCATCGATTGGGCCGATGTACTTAAGACCGAGGTCTTCAAACATTCCTTGAGGGGCGACAATATCTTTGATGCCCTTCTTCATTCCATGCAACGTTTCAAATATTGGTGCCCCTACAACAGGAGTCTTCTGGAGAACTTCTTTGCCCCAATCAAGGAAACGTTCATACCCTTGAGTCATACGAAGTGTTGCAAGGTGAGATGCAAGTCCGCCAATAGTTGGTGAGTATGAACGCTCGTTATCGTTGACAACGATGACAAGGTTGCGCTCACCTGCTGCAGAAATATTGTTGAGCGCCTCCCAGGACATTCCGCCGGTGAGCGCGCCATCTCCTACGACAACTACGACGTGGCGATCTTTCTGACCTGTCAGTGAAAAACCACGAGAGATTCCATCTCCCCATGAGAGGGCAGTTGAAGCGTGTGAATTCTCAATAACATCGTGCTCTGACTCGCGGCGGTTTGGGTATCCTGCGATTCCACCGCGTTGACGAAGACCATCGAATTGATCTGCACGACCAGTGAGAATCTTATGAACGTAAGACTGGTGACCTGTATCGAAGAGAACGAGATCCTTCGGTGAATCAAAGGTGCGGTGGATAGAGAGAGTGAGCTCAACAACGCCGAGGTTGGGACCCAGGTGGCCGCCTGTGCGGGAGACCTTCTCTACGAGAAAGGCGCGAATCTCAGCTGAGAGCTCTGCCAATTGGGCAGGTGAGAGTTCTTTGAGGTCGGCGGGACCTTTGAGAGATTCGAGCATGTAGAGAAGTGTAAGTTACCCGCGCAGTGAACGGAGAACGAACTGCATGATTCCACCGTGGCGGTAGTAATCAGCCTCGCCTGGGGTATCGATTCTCACCTTTGCAGTGAAGCTCTTATCCCCTGCTGTGACCTTTACCTCCTTAGGAATACCGCCATCGTTGAGGGCAGTGACTCCTGAGATGGTGAAGCTCTCATCGCCGGTAAGTCCAAGAGATGCCGCGTTCTGTCCATCGATAAATTGCAATGGGAGAACTCCCATTCCGATCAAGTTGGAACGGTGGATGCGCTCGAAGCTCTCTGCGATAACAGCACGAACTCCGAGAAGTGCAGTGCCCTTGGCGGCCCAGTCACGTGATGAACCTGAGCCGTACTCCTTACCCGCCAAGATAACGAGCGGAACGCCCGCTGCATGGTAAGCAACTGATGCATCGTAAATAGTTGATTGCTTTCCATTATCGAGGAAGTTGCGAGTAAAACCACCTTCAACTCCATCGAGCAAGAGATTCTTAAGGCGAATATTTGCAAATGTACCACGGATCATAACTTCGTGATTTCCGCGTCGTGAACCATATGAGTTGAAGTCTTTACGATCCACACCATTTGCTTCTAGGTACTTACCGGCAGGTGAATCTGCCTTGATATTTCCCGCAGGTGAGATGTGATCTGTTGTCACTGAATCACCGAGGATCGCAAGGACGCGTGCGCCGTTGATATCTTTAACAGGAGTTGGCTCGGCAGGCATACCTTCAAAGTAGGGAGGCTTACGAACATATGTTGACTTCGGATCCCATTCAAATGTGTTACCAGTTGGAGTGTCTAGTGACTTCCAACGATGATCGCCATCAAAGACGCTTGCATAATCCTTAGTAAACATCTCAGAAGAGATAGATGAATCGATAACATCCTGAATTTCTTGAGAAGATGGCCAGATATCCTTCAAGAGAACTGGATTGCCATCCTTATCGTTGCCGAGTGAATCTGTGGCAAAGTCGTGATCCATTGTTCCGGCGATTGCATAGGCAACCACTAGTGGAGGTGATGCAAGATAGTTCATCTTGATATCAGGGCTGATACGACCTTCAAAGTTACGATTACCCGAGAGGACTGCAGTTACTGCAAGATCATTCTCGTTGACGGCCTTACTGATCTCTACAGGAAGTGGTCCTGAGTTACCAATACATGTAACACAGCCATATCCAACAAGGTTAAATCCAAGCTCCTCCATAAATGGAGTAAGGCCTGAACGATCGTAGTAATCGGTAACAACCTTTGAACCTGGGGCGAGAGTGGTCTTCACCCATGGCTTTGACTTCAGCCCCTTCTCAACTGCCTTCTTCGCGAGGAGTGCGGCACCGATCATCACTGATGGGTTTGAAGTATTGGTGCAAGAAGTGATTGATGCGATGACGACATCACCATTCTTCACAGTTGTCTTATTTACGCCAACTGTTACTGGGTAAGAGTCCTTGCCAGTCTTCTCTGTGAAGTAACTTGGAAGAATATCTTCAAACTTCTGCTTTGACTCAGAGATAGAGATGCGATCTTGCGGACGCTTTGGGCCTGCAATGGATGAGACCACTGTTGAGAGATCGAGCTCGATATGTTCTGAGTAACGTGGAGTCGCTGATGGGTCGAACCACATTCCTTGAGCCTTTGCATACTGCTCAACGAGTTCAACTTGATCTTCACTGCGACCTGTAAGGCGCAAGTAGCGCAAGGTCTCTTCATCGATAGGGAAGATTGCGCATGTTGATCCGTACTCAGGAGACATATTTCCAATCGTTGTGCGGTTCGCCATTGGAACTGCAGATACACCTGGACCATAGAACTCAACGAACTTTCCAACAACGCCATGCTTGCGAAGCATCTCGGTGATGACGAGGGCCATATCTGTTGCAGTTGTACCGACCGGCAATGAACCCTTGAGCTTGAAGCCAACGACACGTGGAATCAACATTGAGACTGGCTGGCCAAGGAGGGCAGCCTCTGCCTCGATTCCACCTACGCCCCAGCCGAGAACTCCAAGACCGTTAACCATCGTTGTATGTGAATCTGTTCCTACAACGGTATCTGGATAGGCGCGCATGACGCCATTGACGTTACGAGTCATGATGACGCGGGCGAGATATTCAATATTTACTTGGTGAACAATTCCTGTTCCTGGTGGCACAACTTTGAATTCATCAAATGCGCCCTGTCCCCAACGTAAGAAGCGATAGCGCTCACGGTTGCGCTCGTATTCGATATCTGTGTTCTTCTCGAATGAGTCCTTAGTTCCAAAAACGTCTGCAATAACTGAGTGATCGATGACAAGCTCTGCAGGTGCAAGAGGGTTCACCTTTGATGCATCTCCCCCGAGTTCAACGATTGCTTCGCGCATCGTTGCAAGATCTACGACACATGGAACGCCGGTGAAGTCCTGCATGACAACGCGTGCTGGCGTGAATTGAATTTCAGTATCTGGCTCAACTGATGGATCCCACTGCGCGAGAGCCTTGATGTGCTCTGCAGTGATATTTGCACCATCTTCGGTACGCAATAGATTCTCTAGCAAGACCTTCAGTGAGAATGGAAGATCGCTAGCGCCCTCCACCTTCGAGATATCAAAGATCTGATAATCCTTACCTGCAACGGTGAGGTTCTTCTCTGTTCCGAGGGAGTTCTTGCTCATGGCGCAGCACCTATCTACCTAAAAGTATCTTGACGTCAAGATACCTTAGATTGGGTGAAGAGCGCAATAGATTCGATGTGGTGAGTCATGGGAAAGAGATCAAGGGCGCGAATATCATCGAGGTGATATCCGATCTCATTGAGATAAGTCGTATCGCGTGCCAGAGCTGCCGGATCACATGCAACATAGACGATTGCTCGGGCGCCTATCTCTCCAAGAGATTCGATCACCGGCTTCCCTGCACCGGTTCGAGGCGGATCTAATACAACTACATCAGCGCGACTAAATTTACGAATCTCGCGAGCGACATCTCCTGTGTAAACGTGGACGTTCTCATCGTTGGCATAGTTGCGACGGGCATCATCGGTTGCCGATGAACTTCCTTCAACGATATCGATACGTCCACCGGGGCCAACGATTGGAAGTGCAGCACCGGCGAAGAGGCCAACTCCCCCATAGAGATCAAGTAGATGATCTCCTGCACGAAGATCTGCAAAGTTAAGTACAACTTCAACTAACTTTTCCGGAGCGTTGATATTGCTCTGCCAGAATGAAGATTGGCTCACTTCATAATCACGATCGCCTACTCGATATTTCAAGACCTTTGGTCCCTCGATAATCTTTGGTATTGCTCGCTGAGCTGTTCGACTTTCGCGTTGATCCATTACAGAGATTGCGCGTTCGCCATCCGTTGCAAGCGAAACTTCAACTCGTTGATTAGAGCTGATGCGCTCGCGTGGCAGCGATGGAAGATCGATTTCAGGGATGAGAACTGGACAGGATGAAATAGGTATAACTGCGTTGCTTCGAGATCCCTTAAAACCGATCTCGCCTCGGCCATTTGTCGATGCGGCAAAGCGCGTGCGCCACTGCAGTGGTGATGAAACTTCTTCCACCTCGACATTGATCTCCATCTTTGCAATGCGAGCAAACTGCTCTGCAATAACATCAGATTTCAATTCTCGTTGACGTTCGATTGCCACGTGCTGGAAGTCGCAGCCACCACAAGAACCCGCGAAGTGACATGGCGGTGACACGCGCGATGGACTTGCCTCGATTACCGCAACAACATCGGCTCGTACAAATGATTTCTCCACACCCGTGATTTCAACTTCAACCATCTCGCCCGGAATACCGTGGCGGACAAAGATCACCGCCCCTTCATGACGTGCGATGAAATGACCCCCGTGGGCGACCTTCTCAATCTCCACTCGGTAAATTTCGCCGATATGGAGCGCTTTTCTCGTTGATTCGGTCATGGAGATAAGAGTAAAGGAGTAAGTTATGCCTATGCACGTAGTCATCATGGGTTGCGGTCGCGTGGGTTCACTGCTCGCTATCGAGCTTGAAGCAAGCGGCCATTCAGTTGCTGTCATCGATCAATCTAAGGAGGCTTTCCGCCGCCTTGGTCCTGATTTCAAGGGTCGCACCGTTACAGGTGTCGGCTTCGATCGTGACACCTTGCTTGAAGCAGGTATCGAAGGCGCAGATGCATTTGCCGCTGTCTCCAATGGAGATAACTCAAATATCTTGGCAGCTCGCGTTGCCCGCGAGAGCTATGGCGTCACCAATGTAGTTGCTCGAATCTATGACCCAGGTCGCGCTGAGATCTACCAGCGCCTTGGAATTCCTACTGTCGCAACTGTCATCTGGGCTACAGATCAGATTATGCGTCGACTTACCCCTGAAGGATCTCGCTCAGAGTGGCGCGATGCGAGCGGAACTGTTCAGCTCGCCGAGGTTCACCCTCACCTCGATTGGTTTGGGCACGCAATCTCTGAAATTGAGATGGCCGCTGAACTCCGCGTTGCATTCCTTACTCGACTCGGTGAAGGACTCATCCCCGATGAGAGCACAGTCTTGCAGGATGGCGATCTGATTCACGTGATGGTTCGTGATGAGAAGCTTGCAGAGGTTGAATCAATTCTAGGAAAGTCACCGGAGGCATAAGAGATGCGTATTGCTATTGCTGGTGCTGGAAATGTCGGTCGTGCCATTGCACGCGAACTTCTCGACAATGGTCATCGCGTTCTGTTGATTGACCGCGATCCAAAGGCCCTCAAACTCGAATCCGTCCCTGATGCTGAATGGCTGATGGCTGATGCCTGTGAAATTGCTTCTCTAGATAAGGCGAGCCTCAATGACTGTCAGGTACTTGTTGCTGCAACAGGTGATGACAAGGTAAATCTCGTTGCTTCACTTCTCGGTAAGACCGAGTACGGAGTTCCGCGCGTTGTTGCACGTATCAACCATCCTAAGAATGAATGGCTCTTCGATCACTCATGGGGTGTAGATGTTGCTGTATCCACTCCCCGCATCATCGCAGCGCTTGTTGAAGAAGCTGTGAGCGTTGGAGATGTTGTACGACTCTTCTCATTCCGTAAGGGACAGGCAAACCTTGTAGAACTCACTCTTCCCGATTCTTCAATTTGTATCGGTAAAACTGTCGAAGAGGTAACGCTTCCCGATGATGCATCCCTGGCTGCAATTGTCCGCGATGGTCGCGTTGTGACGCCTACTCCATCGGATGTCTTTGTTGCAGGAGATGAGCTGCTCTTTGTTGCTTCAGCTATCGCTGAGGGCAAACTCAAAGAGTGCTTTATCGCCGCTAACTAGTCTTGATGTTCGCGGGTAACTGGCACATTCTTTAAAATCAACCAGGTTGCATACCCTGTTGCCAAGAAGAGCGGATAACCCATCGCTAGATTGACCGTACCTAAGAGATTTACATTGCCACTCTTATAAATCGGGTATTGCACGGCGATTCGAGTAAAGAAGAGACCAACCCATAACCAGCCCGTACGAAGGTAGGCAGCTTTACGCACTGGATCATTTCGCCAGAGCAGATTTTCTCCAAGGATTGGCCCAAGCATGAGTCCGAGGATTGGCCAACCCGCGATATTGGCGATGAGATAGAGGGTGCCATATCCAAGGTTGGTCAGCATCTTTGGAACAAAGACATCACTTGGATTTCCAGTGCGATTTGCAAACCAAGCACAGATGAGTGCGCCAACAAGGCCGCTAAATGCGTGTTGAACCGTATCTCGCATAGCTAAGCGAATAATTGTTAAGACTATAGAGACAGCAACTGATGCATAGAGCGCATCATGGAGATCGTGGCGCACGTTGAAGACAATCAGGAAGAGAAGTGAAGGGATTCCCGAATCAATCAACCCCTTCTTTCCACCAAAGGCAGCTAGGACTTTATCGCGATCGTCGTGTGCGCTCATGAACGTCCTGTCGATCCAAATCCACCATCTCCGCGACCTGAGCCAGGAAGAGATTGAACTTCAATGAAATCTGCGCGCTCTACCTTTTGAAAGACTAACTGAGCAATGCGATCACCGCGTTTAAAGGTGACTGACTCTTTTGGATCATGGTTGATCATGATGCATTGAAGTTCACCGCGAAATGCCGCATCAACAGTACCTGGCGCATTCACCATTGTGACGCCATGTTTGATTGCAAGACCGGATCGTGGGTGAACGAGTGCAACATATCCATCAGGAAGTGCGATTGAGATTCCGGTAGGAACAAGTGCGCGCTCACCTGGCGCAAGAGTGATATCAATTCGTGAGTAGATATCTGCTCCGGCATCTCCACCTTTTGCATACTGCGGAAGCGGGAGATCTGGATCTAAACGAGTGATCAATACCTGGAGATTGCTCATGGGTTGATATTGAATTCTGGATCGACAAAGGCCATGAGCTCTGGATTCGAACGAATAGCTGCAATGTATTCAGCTGGGGCGTTCTCAAGGAAGTGCTTCATCGGAACGATGACAAAGAGTGAAGCTGCTCGAGTGGCAATTGGCCCATCTACTTCCCCAATGCGACCTTCAGCAACTGAGTAGACCTTGCGACCCTGCTGTCCGACGATACGAGCTGAGATAAAGAGGGTTGTACCGATTGGCACAGGCAAGAGAAAGTCTGTCTCTAAGCGTGCCGTGACCGCTGGTGCGCGAAGTAGCCACATTAACTTTCCGAGCGCTTCATCAAAGGCGAGTGAGAGCAAACCGCCATGTGCAAGGCCGGGCGCACCCTGATGATTTTCAGTCACAGTAAATTGAGCAGAGATTTCGAGGCCTTCTTCAACAATTGCAGTGAGGTGAAGTCCTGTTGGATGGAGATCGCCACAACCGAAGCAATGTTTAAAGTGGGAAGGAAGTTGCGACCCGGTCGGAGGAGATTTCGGATGGCGCTCAGGAAGGAGAGCTCCCTCTGGAGGCGTCGTACTCGCTACACGGCTCATGAGGTAAGGCTACTTGATGAGTTACCCACTAACCTATATCCGTGAGCAAGAGATATGAATTTAAAGAAGTGATTCGCCCCCCATTCTGGCTGATTGCATTTATCTACTTCATGCTCTTCTCGCTCGTGCTCGCAATTTGGGCAGCCTTTGATAACACCGCTGCCATCAACGCCTTTGCCATTGCGATTGTTGTGGGGTTGGTAGCTATCTATATTGCTACGACTTCAATAATCGTAGAAGATGGAGAGTTGCGAATTCAACGGGCGCATATCCCCGTGAAGTATCTCGGTACATCCCAAGTTATCGATAAGAAGAACTTTAGCTTCGAGAGAACCCGAGGTGCAGATCCTGCCGCTTACTTTGCGACAACGTTCTGGATTTCAGAGGGCCTCAAAGTAGAAGTGACCGATACCCGTGATCTAACTCCATACTGGCTGATTTCAACACGTAAAGCAGAAGAGTTAGCGCAAGCTTTAAAGAGTTAAGCGCAATCCTTGCAGACTGCCTTAGCGCCTTCGCCCTTAGCGAGTTGAGTCATGTGGTGAATCAAGAAGCATTGTGAGCAAGTAAATTCATCAACCTGCTTTGGAACAACGCGTACTGCTAGTTGTTCTCCTGAGAGATCTGCTCCTGGTAGCTCGAGATTCTCTGCAGCCTCTGCCTCATCGACATCGATCTGACCGGATTGTGCATCAGCACGTTTCGCCTTGAGTTCTTCGAGAGACTCCTCGTGTAATTCCTCATCGGTCTTACGGGGTGTGTCGTAATCTGTTGCCACTGATCTCACCTCTCCTTCATCAAAATCGTGCAGACTGTGCGCCTGCGTGCGAATAGTCGCGTATAAAGCTTGGAATTACCTGTTAGAACCGCCGGCGTGTCGTGTTTATTCCCGCACTCTCGGGCTATGAAAGAGATTTAGTGGCTCGTTCAATCGATTGCGCCAGGGCCCCATCTACATAACCGCGAATATGGGTGCCTTCTGCGAGATGTTCTTCCAAGAGAATCTCACCTGTTTCATGAATTGCATGGACCAAATCCCCACGGTCGTAGGGAATGACAGAGTCAATCTCAACGCTGGGATGCGGGAGCGATTTCTCAATCGCGTGGATCAGTCCTTCAATGCCGAATCCGCTCTTGACCGAGAATGCATAACTATTCTTCTCTTTACGAAGGAGCTCCATCACAACTTCAGGTTCTGCTATATCGACTTTGTTAATCGCAATAATTTCTGGGATCGCTCCCCCGCCAATTTCATCAATTACCTGACGCACTGCACGAATTTGTTCAAATGGATCAGGGTGTGAACCATCCACAACGTGAACAATCAGATCAGCACCAGAAACCTCTTCAAGGGTCGATTTAAACGCATCTACAAGTTGATGTGGCAAATGTCGAACAAAGCCAACAGTGTCGGAGAGAGTGTAGACGCGACCTTCTGCTGTTTGAGCTTTCCGGACAGTTGGATCGAGCGTTGCAAATAGCGCATTCTCCACAAGCACCCCAGCACCTGTTAGAGCATTGAGAAGTGAAGATTTTCCGGCATTGGTATATCCAGCGATTGCAACGGATGGAATGTTATTGCGACGACGTTCTTGGCGCTTTGTATCGCGAGCAACTTTCATCTCGGTAATTTCACGGCGAAGTTTTGCCATCTTGTCGCGAATACGACGACGGTCGGTCTCAATCTTTGTCTCACCCGGTCCACGTCCACCGATACCAGCACCAGCTGCAGCGCGACCACCCACCTGACGTGAGAGAGAGTCACCCCAACCGCGAAGTCGTGGAAGAAGGTAGGCAATCTGCGCGAGCTCTACCTGTGCTTTACCTTCACGACTCTTCGCATGCTGAGCGAAGATATCGAGAATGAGCGCAGTGCGATCGACGACCTTAACCTTCAACTTATCTTCAAGGGTTCGAAGTTGTGATGGAGAAAGTTCTCCATCGCAAATGACTGTGTCGGCACCTGTGCCGCGAACTATGGCACGAAGTTCTTCTAACTTTCCTGCACCAATATATGTCGATGGATCTGGCTTATCCCGTCGTTGAATCAATCCGTCGAGGACTTCAGATCCTGCAGTCTCTGCAAGTGCTTTCAACTCGGCGAGCGAGTTATCGGCCATCTCTGCCGTGCCTTCAGTCCAGACTCCCACAAGAACAACTCGCTCTAACTGGAGCTGGCGGTATTCAGCTTCGGAGATATCTTCAAGTTCAGTAGAGAAGCTCTTAACGCGGCGAAGCGCATGTCGATCAGAGAGGTCTTGTTGTGACTCGACCTCATCTACTTCGTCAGCATCGAAGTCAGCAGCTGCTCGCGCACTCTCCCGTAGGAGATCTTCAAAGAGTTTGTCGTAACCGTTATCTTCATTACTCATTGAAAGTATGCGCTCACATCGTGATCTTCAAGAATTACAGCTGGTCCGGTCAACGTTGCGTTGGAATGGCCATCGATATCAACAACTAAGCGACCGCCCGGTGGATAGATAACCCATCGAGATGGAAGGGAACCTCCAGATTTCATCGTCGCCGCTAGAGCGACTGCACATGTACCCGTTCCACATGATTGAGTTTCGCCACTTCCGCGCTCGTGAACTCGCATCTTTGCCTCATTTCCTGGCAGGAGTTCAACAAATTCAACATTGACGCCTTCTGGGTATGAGTCGATGGGTGAAACGGTCGGTGCAATATCGAGTGAACCTAATTGCGAGAGATCATCCGTGAATACCACAGCATGTGGATTTCCAACGCTGATATTAAACCCAGAGTAAGTGGCTCCGTTGACTGAAGCCTTCACTTCTTCGGATTCGTCATAGACCTTTCCCATATTCACTGAAATGTCATCCTCCGCTGGAACTCGAAGATGTTTTATTCCGGCACGTGTATCGATTGCAAAGATACCTTCACGTTGATGACCTTTTGCGACAAGGTATCGGGCCATCACGCGGATTCCATTGCCGCACATCTCTGCAATCGAGCCATCAGCGTTGCGGTAATCCATAAACCACTTACCCTCATCGCCTTTGACGATTCGGATGATTCCATCAGTATTGAAACCAGTAACCTCCCCGCAGAGCGCCGCTACTTGATGGGCGCTGATGATGAGCTGATCATCAGGATCAAAGAAGATAAGAAAATCGTTATGGGTACCGTGGCCATAGGTGGCGATTACTGGTTTTTGCATTGTGTTAAGAGTTTAGTCTCTGATTGATAAAAGCGAGACGTGGTTGATCCTCGCCAATCCATTGAATCCGCGGATCGCGCTTAAACCAGGTCTCTTGTCGGCGAACATATTGACGAGTGGCGACAATCGTCTCTTCAATGGCCTTGCTTTCAGAAATTTCACCATTTCTCATTGCGATTACCTGGGCATATCCAATAGCTCTCTGAGCGGTACTGCCTCTGAGTAGGCCTGCCTCAATCAAGGAATCAACCTCGGCAACCAAGCCGCTCTGCCACATTCGATGAACACGAGCTTCAATACGTGGCGCCAATGATGAACGCTCCATCGCTAGACCAATATGAAGAGCATCCGGATATCGAAGACTTGTGTCACTTGGAAGATTTGCAGAGTAGGGCTGCCCGGTAACTTCAATAACTTCAAGCGCACGAATAATGCGCCTGGTATTTGCCGGTTCAATTGCAGCTGCCGCTTCAGGATCTAATAATCGAAGTCGTGAATAAAGCTCGGCAGCACCTAAGAGCTCAGCCTCACTCTCCAACTTCTTGCGAAGTTCGGGATCTGTCTCTGGGAAGTTCATCTCATCAATAATCGATTTAATGTAGAGACCGGTCCCACCGACGATAATCGCCGCCTTATTGCGAGTTCGAATCTCATCAACAGCAGCACGAGCCAGCGCTTGATATTGGGCTACCGAAGCATCTTCTTCTACCGTGAGAATATCGAGGAGATGGTGAGGAATCCCATTGCGTTCATCGACAGAGAGCTTTGCAGTTCCAATATCCATACCTTTATATAGCTGCATCGAGTCGGCGTTGATAATCTCACCATCAATTAATTCGGCAACTTCGAGGGCGAGATCGCTCTTACCAGTTGCAGTGGGACCGCAGATAATGATGACAGGCGAAGACATACTTACTTCTTAACCGTTGGAATTCCGAGCATCGTTAGTGCAGGTCCTGTGCTCTCGCGATTTCGAGCTTCAAAAGCATCTCCGCCTCGAGTAGAAATTTCCTGAAGTGGATTACCAATCAGGTAATGCGCTGATGCCTCTGTAATCTCAACATCAACGAAATCTCCTGGACGCGCTCCTTCGATTGGCTCGAAGTGCACTAGGCGGAAATCTTCTGATCGACCAGTGATGCGGCCACGATCTCCATCGCGACGTCCTTCAATTTCATTGACCATTACTCGGTGCGTTTGGCCGATCGCGCGTAGATTAATAGAAAGGGAAATTTTCTGTAAGTGCTCATGGAGACGCGTGTATCGCTCTCCCACGACATCCTCATCGATTTGGTTCGGCATAACACCGGCGGGAGTGCCTGGACGTATTGAATATTTATAGGTGTAGGCAGCTGCGAACTCTGCCTTTGATGCAAGATCCATTGTTGCCTGGAAATCTTCTTCACTTTCACCGGGAAATCCAACGATGATATCTGTAGTAATCATTGCGTGTGGAAGTGCGGTGCGAACTCGATCAAGGATTCCGAGGTACTTCTCACTTCGATAAGAACGTCGCATCGCCTGCAAGATTGAGTCAGAACCCGATTGCAGCGGCATATGAAGATGCGGCATGACATTAGGTGTCTCCACCATCGCTTCAATAACATCATCGGTGAAATCTCGAGGATGAGGAGACATAAATCGAATTCGCTCTAAACCTTCGACAGCGCCAACATCACGAAGTAGCTGGGCGAAAGCGCCCTTCTTACCAGCCTCAACACCATAAGCGTTGACGTTCTGCCCGAGAAGGGTAATCTCGATGACGCCTTGAGCAACAAGGGCCTTTACCTCGGCAATGACATCCTCTGGTTCGCGATCTTTTTCCGGACCACGTAGCGCTGGGACGATGCAGAAGGTGCAGGTGTTATTACATCCGACTGAGATCGAGACCCACGATGTAAACGATGAGAATCGACGAGCGGGAAGAGTTGAAGGGAAATGTTCAAGTGCCTCAAGAATCTCGATCTGTGACTCATCTTCAATGCGAGCACGTTCTAACAAGACTGGGAGAGATCCAACGTTATGGGTTCCGAAGACCACATCAACATAGGGCGCCTTCTTGAGGATTGTCGCCTGATCTTTCTGAGCTAGGCATCCACCTACAGCAATTTGAAGTGAAGGGTTGGCCTTCTTGATCGGCGCTAAGAAACTAAGATTTCCATAAAGTTTATTATCTGCATTCTCGCGAACGGCACATGTATTAAAGACAACGATATCTGCCTGCTCACCTTGCGCGACCGGTACATGTCCTGCTGCATCCAATAGCCCTGCAATGCGTTCAGAGTCGTGAACATTCATCTGGCATCCGTAGGTCTCAACGAGATAGGTACGGGCCACGGTTATCGATTCTTCTGTGCGCGAAGTTGTGCCTGCTCTGCACGCCACTTAGCGATTGCAGCATGATTTCCACTTAAGAGAATCTCGGGAACATCGATTCCGCGCCACTGTGCCGGCTTAGTAAAGTTTGGATATTCGAGATAACCCTCGCTGTTATGTGACTCTTCTGCAAGTGAATCTGGATTTCCCAGAACTCCGGGGATTAAACGTGTGATTGCCTCAATCATGACCATTGAAGCTACCTCTCCCCCGCCAAGAACGTAATCACCAATCGAGTATTCATGCACGCGTATGTTGCGGGATTCGAACTCTGCTTGTGAGTAATACTGGCGAATGCGATCATCAATTCCTTCATAGCGACCGCAGGCAAAAATTAAGTGCGAGTGTGAAGAAATTTCTTGAGCTACAGGTTGTGTGAATTGCTTTCCTGCCGGTGTCAGGATGATGAGATCGGTGTCATCAACCACCAATGGATCAAGTGCTTTAGCCCAGACCTCAGGTGACATCACCATTCCTGCACCGCCACCATAAGGGGTATCATCAACGGAGCCATGAACGCCGACAGCATGGTCGCGAAGGTTGTGCACTTGGATGTCTACAAGACCTGCGTTCTGTGCTTTTCCGAGGAGTGAGAGATTAAGTGGAGATAGATACTCAGGAAAGATTGAGATGACATCTATCTTCATTAGATTGATCCTGAAATCACGGGCGGAATAACAACCATACGCTTATTGCGAACATCGACCTCTGGCACTAGCTGCAAGACAAAGGGAATCATGACCTCTCCACTTGCAGCCTTGATGACCAATACATCTTGTCCTGGAAGATTGAGCACTTCGGTAACTGGGCCAAATTCAGAGCCATCTTCAAGATAGGCAATGCACCCAATGAGCTGAAGGACGTGATAGTCATCCTCATCAAAGCCAGGTGCATCGATATCAACATCTGTATAGAGGAGCTCGTTACGAAGCTCTTCTACCTGGTTGCGATTTTCAATGCCCTCAAAGCCAAGGAGCAAGATTCCATTGTGTACACGAGCAGAAGCCACGGTGAGAACACCGTGGCTATCTGTCTCTAAATGTGCACCGAGTGCGAAACGATCTTCCGCTTCATCTGTTCGCACTTCGATAGTTGCCTCACCGAGAATTCCGTGGGCTTTACCGATACGTCCTACATTGAGGCGCATGACGTACCTATTCCTTTGAAATTAATTCTAGGATTAGCGAAGTTCGTCGGTATCGATGAGATCAACGCGTACAGAACGTCCAGCGAGCGCGCTTACGACTGTGCGAAGCGCCTTTGCTGTACGACCGTTACGACCAATGACCTTACCGATATCTTCAGGATTAACGCGGACTTCGAGAGTTGCCCCACGACGACCGTTCTTCTCCTTAACGTTTACATCGTCAGGGTTATCTACGATTCCCTTAACGAGGTGCTCGAGAGCTTCGTCAATCATAATTATTCTGTAGCTTCTTCTTCTGCAGGTGCCTCAGCGGGTGTCTCTACTACCGCTTCAACCGCAGCTTCTGTTTCTACAACTTCAGCTGGAACCTCTGCCACCTCGGCGACTGTCTCTGGCTCGGACACTGGTGCTTCCTCTACAGCTGGTGCTGACTTAGCAGCAAGCTTCTCCTGTGCCTTCTTCTTAAGAGTTGTTGCACCCTCTGCAGGCTCTGATGCTGCCGCCTTAACAGCTGCCTCGTATGCAATGCTCTTAGCTGGCTTTGGTGCTGCAAACTTAAGTGTTCCTTCTGTTCCTGGAAGACCCTTGAACTTCTGCCAATCACCAGTCACCTTAAGAAGTGCTGTTACAGCTTCAGTTGGCTGTGCGCCTACGCCGAGCCAGTAGAGAGCGCGCTCAGAGTTCACCTGAATGATTGATGGCTCTTGTCCTGGTACGTAGCGACCGATCTCTTCAATTGAGAGACCGTTACGCGCCTTACGTGAATCTGTAACCACGATGCGGTAGTACGGTGTACGGATCTTTCCAAAACGCATTAAACGAATCTTTGTAGACAAAGTGGTGGTGCTCCTAAAAAAGTGTGTCAGAGTGAACTCGTTACAGCGGGGTGCGTAACTGCGCTCATCCGACGGCGGATTTGGATGTTTTCAGGGGTAGAGGGCCCTTCAACAGGTTGCTTATTCTGCCAGCCAGCGCCTCTATTCGGAAATCGGCCGATCAGCTCTCGAGGGCTCGTTTTGCTGGGTTACCTGAGCGAGACTTCTTCTTAGGTGGCATCTGTCCCATCTTGGGAGCTCCACCCATGGCGGGCAAGGGCATTCCGGGCGGAAGGGCCATTCCAGGAGGTAGAGCAGGACCTTTGCCCCCACGGAGCTGCTTCATCATCTTCTGGGCAGCGGTGAACTTCTCGACCAGCTTATTGACATCAGATACGGCGCGGCCAGAGCCGGTTGCAATACGCGCTCTTCGTGAGCCGTTGAGGAGCTTGAGGTCGCGACGTTCGGCAGGGGTCATCGATTGAACGATCGCCTTGGTACGCGTGATCTCTGATTCATCAAAGTTATCGATCTGTTTCTTCATAGCACCGGCACCAGGCAACATTCCAAGGAGCTTGCCCATATTGCCCATCTTCGACATCGCCTCAATCTGTTCGAGGAAATCTTCGAGTGTGAAATCTTCACCGCTTGCAAACTTCTCTTCAAGTTTCTTCGTTGTATCTGGGTTGAAGGCCTTCTGCGCTTGTTCGGCAAGGGTTGCTACATCGCCCATTCCAAGGATTCGTGAGGCCATCCGCTCTGGATAGAAGATATCGAAATCTGCAATCTTCTCACCGGTAGAGACGAACATGATTGGGCGTCCGGTAAGGGATGCAATGGAAAGAGCTGCACCACCACGAGCATCTCCGTCGAGCTTGGTGAGGACAACGCCATCAAAACCAACTCCATCGCGGAATGCTTCTGCGGTTCGAACTGCATCTTGACCGATCATCGCATCAACGACAAAGAGAATTTCATTAGGATTGATTGCATCGCGAATCGCAGATGCTTCCATCATTAAATCTTCATCAACGCCGAGGCGACCCGCAGTATCGACGATGACCATATTATGAAGCTTTGACTTTGCAAATGCCACACCATCACGCGCTACTTGAACTGGATTGCCAACGCCATTGCCTGGTTCTGGCGCAAAGACCGGAACGCCTACAGATTCACCGACAACTTGCAATTGCTTGACTGCATTGGGGCGCTGTAAATCTGAAGCAACAAGAATTGGTGTATCGCCTTGATCCTTATAGAACTTTGCAAGTTTTGCGGCCAAGGTCGTCTTACCTGCACCTTGAAGACCGGCGAGCATGATGACAGTTGGTGGATTCTTGGCATAGCGAACGCGACGTGCACCGCCACCGAGGATCTCGGTAAGTTCCTTATTTACTAACTCAAATATTGCCTGTGCTTGGTTGACGCCAGATTGCAGCGTCGGCAAGAGTTCTAGTGAGCCAGTGCGAACCTTTTCAATAAATTGATCTACTACCGGGAGTGCAACATCTGCCTCAAGGAGCGCCTGGCGAATCTCTGCCGCGGTATTTTCGATATCGCCGGTGGAGAGCTTGCCTCGGTTACGTAGAGAGCCGAAGACCCCAGAGATTTTTGAAGAGAGTGCATCAAACATAGTGGCGTAAGACTACTTGAGAGAAGCTTGGATTCGCGAAGCGACCTCGGTCGCGCGCTCTGCTGTGAGCGCTCCCCCGCCTATCTCGGTGACATAGAGAGTATCAATCGCTTCTGCGCCGAGTGTTGTCACAATTGCAGATTTGATATCAATATTGCACTTTCGAACAGTGTCGCCAATCGAGAAGAGAAGTGCCGGGCGATCATGACTTCTGACCTCGATAATCGTTGCATCGGTTGCTGCATCAAGAAAAGTTTCAACGACCGGAGGTGGTACTGGAATCGTAGGCATCTGCGCATACGCCTCGATGCGCGCTTGAATTCGATCCGCCAGCTTGCCTTCAGCATCTAGCCCGCGGACTAACTCGCGATGAAGATCCTCTCGAGTAATTACTGCAGCATTGGGATCTGGAACGACAATCCATTCCATCACAGCAACGCCATCAACGGTCTTCGTGCGCGCGCTTCGAACATCAAGGCGCAAGATGTTGAGAACTCCAGAGACAATCGAAAGGAGTCCAGTCTTATCGGGCGATATGACTTCAATTGCATAGACATTTCCTCGATCTTCGATAACTACATCGAGAATCTGGCGGGAGGCACGCTCTAACTGATCTGACGAAAGTTCTGGCTGTCGAGAGATGGTGTTATCGGTAATGGCTAATTTCGTTTTACGTACAAGCTCACTGACAAGAGCTGCCTTCCATTCACTCCATGCCGCGCGCCCTGTCGCTTCGCCATCTGCAATGCTCAAGGCATGTAAGAGTTCGAGGGTTCCAACATCGGTAATGTGCTCTGCAACGCTTGCAATCGTTGCTGGGTCATCAAGGTCTCGTCTCGTAGCAGTTGCCGAGAGCAAGAGGTGATGCTTTATCAACTTCTGGATAACTTCCACATCGGGGGAATTGAATCCAATTCGCTCGGCAAGTGGCTTAATGAGTACTTCACCACGAAGCGAATGATCTTCCTGTGTGCCCTTTCCAATGTCATGAAAGAGTGAGGTGAAGAGCAAGAGATCCGGGCGGTGTACTTCACGAGTAAGCGCTGCCGCAGAGACCGCAGTCTCAACCATGTGGCGATCGACGGTGTGGCGATGGAGAACATTGCGCTGAGGAAGTGAACGCACGCCCCTCCACTCAGGTATCCAATGGAAGAGAATCTCCTCTTGATCGAGAGCTTCAAAGATTTCAACCATTGCTGGCCCTGCACCGATGAGAGCTATGAGATATTCACGCGCTTCCCGTGGCCATGGATTGGGTAACGCTCCCCTGCCTGCATCGAGAGCATCTGCATAAATACGAAGCGGTTCGAAAGCTAAACGTAAACCAAGTTGAGCGGCTGTTGCTGCAGCACGTAAGCCAATCACCGGATCACTATCGATATCAAATGTTGAGTCGATGACTACTTCCTTATTGCTCACACTTATCCCCGGCGCGATTGTTGTTGAACGCACCTTTCGCAAGAAACGTCCAAATCCATCTTTACCTTTATGGTGATATTGATGCCACGCCATCTGCATCAAGTAATCGACTGCGCGAGCGGATTGAGCGACATCGCTCATGAGCGCATCCGCATCACTGTACTTGAGGAGCTCAGCTACTTTATCTTGCTCACCAAAGAGCAATCGATCTTTATCTCGGCCACTTGTGATGTGAAGAGTCTCTCGCACGGTAGATAGGAGTGATTCCGCCTGGCTTACCCGCTCCATTGGAAGAGTGACTGCGCCAGATGAGTTCATCGCACGAAGTGCGGTGATATCTCTTAGCCCGCCACGCGATTCCTTGAGATCGGGTTCGAGGAGATAAGCAAGCTCGCCATTACGCTCATAGCGCTCTTCCAAAGTTGCCTTCAATAAAGGCAGATAGCGACTGCTCTCATCGCGCCAACTCTCAAGAGCCATGCTTTGAATCTCTGCAACAAGATCTGCACTTCCACAGATAAGGCGAATATCGAGAAGGCCCATTGCTACTTTGAGATCTTCACTGAGGGCGGCTCGGACTTCTAGTCGCGTTCGAACAGAGTGATCAATTTTAAGTTTCTGATCCCACAGTGGATAGAGAATTGCATTGACTATCTCTGTTAACTGGGCTGGCTTATAAGAGCCTGAGTGGAGAATGACAATATCTAAATCTGAACCGGGAGCGAGCTCACCACGTCCGAAACTGCCAACTGCGGCGATTGCTACCTCATTCGAGTCAGCGCCACTGGATTTGAAGAGAGATGAGATAAGGAGGTCGCGTTCGTTAGAACGCGACCTCCTCTCTCGTGTAGCCATGAATTGATTCTATTGTTACTGCAGTGAAATCTAGCAAGAACTAGATTGCATCGGGGCCGCGTTCTCCCGTACGGACGCGGACTACCTGATCTACAGGAGTAGTCCAGACCTTTCCATCTCCAATCGAACCTGTGCCAGCTGCCTTAACGATGACATCGACGATATTTGCAGCATCTGCATCATCGACCAGAACCTCGAGGCGAACCTTCGGAACGAGATCTACTGTGTATTCAGCTCCACGATAAACCTCTGTATGTCCCTTCTGGCGACCGAAACCGCTCGCCTCTGAAACCGTCATACCGGTAATTCCAGCGCCTTGAAGCGCATCCTTTACCTCATCGAGTTTAAATGGCTTGAGAATTGCTGTTATGAGTTTCATAGGTTTGCGCCTCCTCGTGATGAGCTTGCATATTCGTATGCTGATTCAGCATGTTCCTTGAGATCGATACCTTCGATCTCTGCATCCTTTGAGATGCGGAAGCCGATTGTCTTTTCAATTGCAAAGCCAATGATCAGCGTTGCGATAAATGAGTAACCAGCAACCATTGCGACTCCGAGGGCTTGCTTACCCAAGAGCGCTGTTCCACCGCCATAGAAGAGACCGTCAAGTCCGATGCTGTTGACAACGTGTGTTCCAAAGAGACCGATTGCAAGTGATCCCCAGATGCCTCCGACAAGGTGAACTCCGACAACATCGAGTGAATCATCGAAACCGAACTTGTACTTCAAGCCAACTGCAAGTGCACAGAGTGCGCCAGCAATAATTCCAATGACAACTGCCGCCCATGGAGCAACAAAGGCACAAGCAGGTGTAATTGCTACAAGACCTGCAACTGCGCCAGATGCCGCACCCAGTGATGTTGCATGGCCGTTGCGAATCTTCTCAACAGCAAGCCATCCAACGATTGCCGCTGCTGCCGCAACCTGAGTATTCATAAATGCAAGGCCTGCTGTGCCATTTGCAGCTAGAGCTGATCCAGCATTAAATCCAAACCATCCAAACCACAAAAGCCCCGCGCCAAGCATGACGAGTGGAAGTGAGTGCGGACGCATTGGATCCTTACGCCATCCGATGCGCTTTCCAAGGACGATAGCAAGTGCGAGACCTGCTGCACCTGCATTGATATGGACCGCAGTACCGCCAGCAAAATCCTCTAGACCTTTACCTGCAAGGAATCCTGTACCTGTAACTGTGTCGCCGACCTTATTGCCGAATGCAAATACCCAGTGAGCCACTGGGAAGTAGACAACTGTTGACCAGATAGCGACGAAGATTCCCCATGAGATGAACTTTGTGCGATCTGCGATTGCTCCAGAGATAAGAGCAGGAGTAATGACGGCGAACATTAACTGGAATGCTGCGAAAACCAAGACTGGAATTGGATAGACGCCACCATTGTTTGTGAAATCGTTAACTACTCCGCCAAGACCGCTGAGTGAGAAGTTTCCGTACCACGCTGACTCACCCTTGTATCCGAATGCGAGTTCGAATCCAAAGATCACCCAGAGGATGCTCACGATTCCGATAGTTACCATCGACATCATCATCATATTGAGAACGCTCTTTGTACGGACCATTCCGCCGTAGAAGAACGCAAGTCCTGGAGTCATCAAGAGCACGAGTGCGCTGCTGATGAGAATAAAGGCAGTGTCACCACTGTTGAGAACTACATCTCCCATTTACAAACCTCACTTACATGTAATAAACCGCTAGAACTCGCCGTTGAGATGGGAGAAAGGTCGCAATTGTGGGTTACAACAGGCCGTTTCTTAGGTTAATGGGGTGCAACAAAAGGGTGCGAAATGTTTCAGGAGTGTTAATCGCCCAAGAGACCGTCGAGGTAACTTTCGCTCTCAAAGAGGGCAAAATCCTCAATCGCCTCTCCTGTGCCGATAAATTTAATGGGGATATCGAGTTGATTCTCGATGGCAAGGGCGACTCCCCCGCGGGCTGAGCCGTCGAGCTTTGTCACGATGAGGCCCGTTACATCAACAGCCTCGCTAAAGAGCTTTGCCTGAATCAAACCGTTCTGGCCGGTAGTCCCATCGATCACCAAGAGAACTTCGGCAACCGGGGCCATCTTCTCTATCACGCGCTTAATCTTGCCGAGCTCTGCCATCAGATCGCTCTTTGTATGAAGGCGACCGGCTGTATCAATGATTACGTAATCAGTACCGCTCTCGCTTCCACGTTTTACCGCATCGAATGCAACTGATGCTGGCTCGCCCTCATGCTTGCCGGTAATGACATCGACACCAACACGCGCCCCCCATGTAACAAGCTGATCGACAGCTGCAGCGCGAAATGTATCTGCAGCTCCTAATACAAGGCTTTGTGATTGATTCTTTAAATGCTGTGCAAGTTTTGCAACCGATGTTGTCTTTCCGACGCCATTGACGCCAACAACCAAAATGACGGCAGGTGTTGCAGCTGGAGCAAGTGCGCGATTCTTCTGCGAAAGATGTGATTTCAAAATTTCACGGAGCGACCCACCTGCATCATCGCCTTTAATCTTCTTTGCCTCTTCAATGAGCTTGGCGGTAAGGAGCGGGCCTAAATCTGCAGCTAAGAGTTCAGCGTTGAGTTCATCCCAATCGAGAGCAGATGCGGTTGATTCACCTTTGAGCTTGGAGAGAAAACGTGAGAAGAGGCCCATGAGAGATTAAATCCCTTAGGCGTTTGTATTCTCGCGCAGACGCTGCGAGATTACTTCAGTAACACCATCTCCGCGCATCGTGACACCGTAGAGCGCATCTGCAATCTCCATAGTGCGCTTCTGGTGAGTAATGACAATAAGTTGAGAACTTTCACGAAGCTCTTCAAGAATTCCAAGGAGTCGACCGAGGTTGACATCATCGAGCGCCGCTTCAACTTCGTCGAGCACGTAGAACGGGCTTGGACGAGATTTAAAGATTGCTACGAGCATCGCAACAGCGGTGAGCGACTTCTCTCCACCTGAAAGGAGTGAGAGGCGCTTGACGCGCTTTCCTGGTGGACGAGCTTCAACATCGACACCTGTGTTGAGAAGATCATCTGGATTTGAGAGGAAGAGCTTTCCTTCTCCACCTGGGAAGAGACGGCTGAAGATATCTTTAAAGTGAGCGGCAACTTCGGTATATGCCTCCATAAAGACTTCCTGAACCTTGTCATCAACTTCCTTGATGATGTCGAGGAGATCCTTCTTGGTGCGCTTCAAATCTTCGAGCTGCTCTGCGAGGAACTTGAGGCGCTCTTCGAGTGCGTTGTACTCCTCAAGAGCCAATGGGTTGATCTTGCCCAAGAGATTGAGTGAACGCTCAGCAGATGCAAGGCGCTTCTCTTGCTGATCGCGACGGTAAGGAATCAACTCGGTGGCGATGATCTCGCCATCATCTGTTTCAACGAAAGTTGGAACATCCTTATCGGGACCGTACTCACCGATGAGAGTTGGAATATCGATACCGAGCTCTTCAACAGCCTTGCTTTCGAGCGCTTCGATACGCATACGCTGTTCTGCGCGAGCAATCTCATCACGATGAACGCTAGTTGTCAGTTGATCAAGCTCTGCTGTGAGTTCACGACCACGTGTGCGAACTGTCAAAGTTTCGCTATCGCGCTCATTGCGTGAATTTTCTAAGCGCTGACGCTCTGCAGAAGATTTTGCAATTGAACGTTCAATATTGATTAGCGCTTCGTATGCAGCCTCTGCGATTGCCTGTGAGATGACTGCGCCGCGCGCACGAGCTCCGCGACGGGCAACTGCTCGCTCAGAAGCTTCACGCTCTGCATTTGCAGCATCCTTTAAAGATTGCGCGCGTGCAGCAGTTGATGTGACGCGCTCTTCAGAGGTGCGCACTGCAAGACGTGACTCCATCTGCACTGTACGTGCTGCAGAAACCTGCTCGCGCAGTGCTTCAGCCCCTGATCGATCTGGCTCAGCAATCTCACCTTGTTGTCCAAGTTGAGATTGTGCAATTGAGAGTTCATTCTCATCCCGAGTCTTTGCAGCAGATGCTTCAGAGATCGCTTGAGTAAGTCGCTCTACCTCAGCTGCCGCTGACTTCATATTCTGACCAGAGACAGCTAGCTGCTCTGTGAGAGCTGCAATACGCGCATCAGATTCGTTGAGTTGAGCAAGTGCTGCATCGAAATCGCCTTGCTTGCTATCGACCTCTGATGAAGCAGTTGAGATTTCAAACTTGAGGCGATCGCAAGTGCGTGTGAGCTCTTCCAGTTCGCTCTCAAGGCCATTGATAAGCGCTTGAATCTCTACGAGTGAGTTAGATGAGGCTGATCCACCGCGTGCACGATGGGCTGTGATGACATCTCCATCACGTGTAACAACGGTCAAACCCTTGTTATCACGAAGGATGTTCTCGGCCTCGCGCGCACTTTCGACAACAACTGTGCTGGCGAGAAGCTGTGCGAGGAGTTCAGAGATCTGCGATGAGCGAACATGTGAAAGGAGAGATGTAAGTCCGCTAGGAATATTTGATGAAGCCTGCACACCTGGCTCGTAGACAAGTACATCTGCCTGTCCAAGGTTCTCACTGCGGAGCGTAGTCAACGCTGTCACAGCGGCGTTGATATCGCGTACAACAACGGCATCAGCAAGAGTTCCGAGAGCTGCAGCAACGGCCGCCTCCCATCCGGAATCGATCTGAATAAGAGATGCAATGCTTCCAAGGAGATTCACTCCACGTGAATCGCGAACAAGAGCTGCTGCGCCATCTCGTGATTGAGATGTAATGCGCATCGCCTCAAGCTTTGATTCGACTGCATTGCGTTGGCGATCTGCGGCGCGCTCTGCATCAACGAGATCGCTCTGCTTCTTCTTCGCGTTATCTAACGCGCTCTTTGCAACTTCAAATTGTGAGTCGAGTCCAAGCTCGCCAGCATCTGCGCCAGCAATCTCCATCTCGAATTGGCTATATGCAGCCTTTGCCTGATCAACGCGTGATTGAGCTTCAGTGCGCGCTGTTGTAAGGCGTGCAATCTCTTCAGCGTTGGCTTCAAGGCGCGCTGCGAGAGATTTGATGTGACCTTCTTGGCGAGCAGTACCTTCACGTTGATCAGCAATGGCGCGAAGTGCTGCATCGATTGTGTCTTCTTCAGCCTTGAGAGCTGCTTCGAGTTCTGCAAGTTTTGTTGTTGCACTTTCAAGTGCGCCTTGAGCTGCAACTGTCTCTTGGCGAAGTTTCGCCTCTTCTTCTAGAAGCGCCGCTGCCTCTGCATCGAGCGCTTCAGGATCGCGACCTGCAGAGCGTGCCTCTTCCGCCTCTTCTGCTAAGAAGCGTGAACGCTCTTGCGCAAGTGATTGTGTTCCACGGAACTTCTCGCGAAGACCGGTAAGGCTATAGAAAGTCTCTTGTGCAGAGATCAAAAGTGGGGTCTCAAATGCCGCCTGTGCATCGAGTTCTTCTTCGCGCTTGCGAGCCTTTTCAAGCTCTCCTTCAACGCCTGCGCGTCGTTCACGAAGTGCATTCTCATCTGCAACTTCAGCATCGAGAGTCTTTGAGAAACCAATGTAATCATCTGCCAATAGACGTAGGCGCGCATCGCGAACATCTGCCTGGATTGTTGCCGCCTTCTTTGCCACCTCTGCCTGCTTACCCAATGGGCGAAGTTGTCGGCGGAGTTCTACGGTGAGGTCATTGACGCGTGCAAGGTTGGCCTGCATCGAATCAAGTTTGCGAAGCGCCTTCTCTTTACGCTTGCGGTGCTTGAGAACTCCAGCAGCTTCTTCGATATATGCGCGACGTTCTTCAGGTGTTGCCATCAAGATTGCATCGAGCTGACCCTGTCCAACGATGACGTGCATTTCGCGACCGATACCTGAGTCAGAGAGAAGCTCTTGGATATCGAGAAGACGTGATGCTTCACCGTTGATCTGGTATTCACTCTGTCCATTACGGAAGAGAATGCGAGAGATTGTTACTTCGGTGTAATCGATGTTGAGAGCGCCATCGCTATTATCGATTGTGACTGCTACTTCTGCGCGACCAAGTGGTGCGCGACCTGATGTTCCAGCGAAGATGACATCTTCCATCTTTCCACCGCGGAGTGATTTCGCTCCTTGTTCACCCATTACCCAGGTGAGCGCATCAACAACATTTGATTTACCAGAACCGTTAGGGCCAACCACACATGTGATGCCAGGTTCGAGACGAAGGGTCGTCGCAGATGCAAAGGATTTAAATCCTTTTAAGGTCAGACTCTTCAAATACACGGCGCAAACCTACCTTGGAGATGGGTTTACATATAAACGCGACTCAGCTCAACTTCAACTTGAGGGTTTAAGTCAGATTAGCTCTGTGGTTTGAGAATTTCAAAGGCAGAGCGGGCGGCAGATTGTTCTGCCTCGCGCTTGCTCTTGCCAGTACCTATTGCAACAGCTTCTCCCCCAACGAGGGCGGTAGCTTCAAAACTCTTATCGTGATCTGGGCCGCTCATGGTCACCTGGTATTCGAGAGTTGCCTTACCAAGCGATGCGACGAGTTCTTGTAGCGCGGTCTTTCCATCAAGGCCCGCACCCATCGCCATTGCATTGTTGAGAGTGGGGGCTACCAATTTCAAAAGGCATTCGGATGTCTTCTCAAATCCGGTTGAGATATAAAGAGCACCGATGAGCGCCTCGAAGGCATCTGCAAGAAGTGAATTCTTATCGCGACCGTTAGTCACCTCTTCACCCTTACCAAGGCGAATATATTTTCCAAGAGAGAGCGAGCGCGCAATATCTGCCAGCGCTCGCATATTGACAATTCCAGAGCGCAGTGGAGATAAGCGACTTTCGTCGAGTTCAGGGTATTTGCGATAGAGCTCTTCGGTAACGATCATTCCGAGAACAGAGTCCCCTAGAAATTCCAAACGCTCATTCGTAGCAGTTAATCCTGCTTCATATGCGAATGAGCGATGGGTGAAAGCTAACTCAAGTAGTGAGGCATCAAGGTCGACGCCTAACTGCTCGAGGAGTTCTGAATACAAATTAGACGTCAAGAACCTGACGGCGGTTGTATGTTCCACATGTAGGGCATGCAACGTGGTTGAGCTTTGGCTGCTGGCACTGTGGGCAATTTGAGAGTGAGGCCGCTGTTGTCTTCCACATCGCACGACGTGAACGTGTCTTTGATCGAGACATCTTTCGCTTTGGTACTGGCACGGTAACCGTCCTTTAACTCGACTGCTCACCCATATCGGGCCAGCGGATATGGCGTAAGTATCGCTTAAATCTGGCTAGAGCCCAAATCGAGGCCGGTGAGGCCAGCCCAACGGGCATCGACCACATCATGGGCATGGTCCTCAGGAAGGCTCTCCCACTTCTCGCCACAGTCAGGGCAGAGGCCTAGGCAATCCTCATCACAGAGCGGGTTGACTGGAAGGCTCAAAATAATGGCATCGAGGACGGGCGCTTCAAGGTTGACCTGCTCGCCCTCTACAAAGAGAACCTCGTCTTCATCGAGGTCGATCTCTTCCTCTTCCTTCCTCTTCGACTTTCGCCCTCTATCGTCAGTTGGTTCATAACGGTAGAGCTCTTGAATCTTACGATCGATGGTCTGCTCAACGGGATCGAGGCAACGAATGCATTCGCCTTCGGCAACTGCATAGATATCGGCGGTAACGAGAATGCCCTCTGTTACAGATTCACAGCGCACATCGAGTTCGATGACTTCGCCTTCAGGAACAGCAATCAGCGGAACGCCGACTCGAAATGGAGCTTCAATATCGAGTTCGTACTCTTTCATCTCACCTGCACGGCGCGGGAGCTCGTGGGTGTTGAGAAGGAATGCGCCTTCGTTCGCTGGCTTCTTAGATCCCATGGAAATCTTTACTTATCTTCAGCAAGTTGAGAGAGGACATCTTTATCGTTGGCACCCTCAAGGCGCTCGCGACCACGGGCAACTGCATCCATAGTCTTATTAAGAATTACTTCGAGAGTTGCAAGGCGACCATCGATATATGCCTCAACCTCTTCGCGCTCCTGTGCTGCAATATCGCGAGCATCATCCAAAATACGTTGCGCCTCATCGCGAGCTGATTGAACGATTGCTGTCTGCTCAACCATGCGGGCTACATCTTCACGAGCAGTTGCAATCATCGACTCTGCGCTGGCGCGACCTTCCTCAATGATGCGATCGCGATCAGAGATGATTTGTTCAGCTGAATGAAGATCTGATGGAAGGTACTCGCGAGCACCTTCGAGAATTTCGAGGATCTCACCGCGATGGACAACACATGATGCTGATAGCGGCACGCTACGCGCCTCTTCGATAAGAGTTATCGCGGTATTAAGCTTCTCAATTGAATCCATAGTCATATCTGCACTGTCCTCTTATTTATCTGATTGTTAATTATCTGATCGTGAAGAAGCTCGCTCTTGAAGAGCTGCATTCACATTTGCTGGAACCATCGATGAGACATCTCCCCCGTAATAGGCGAGCTCCTTCACGATAGATGAAGATAGGAATGAATGTGTAGGTGAGGTCGCCATAAACATCGTCTCAACACCTGATGCTTGAGTATGGACCTGAGCCATCTGGAGCTCATAATCAAAGTCTGTGACAGCGCGAAGTCCTTTAACGATGACATCTACAGAATTCTCTTTACAGTAATCAACGAGCAGTCCGCCACCGATGGCGACCTTCACATTCTTGAATTGTGCGACGTTGGTTGCGATGAGGTTGATACGTTCTTGAGGGGTAAAGAGACCCTCCTTCTTGCGGTTTGCGAAGACGGCAACAATGACCTCATCAAACTGCTTGCTGGCGCGCTCGATGATGTCGAGGTGACCAAAGGTGATTGGATCAAATGATCCAGGGCAAACGGCGCGCTTCATGTGGAGAACGCTAGCAAGATGCGGGCTAGTTATCCATTTTCAGGCGTAGCGCTGAGAGGAATTCCATAGAAAATAGTTGCTTGGCCGTAATTCTTCACTCGGATTTCTTCATATCCATAAGGCCAAGAAATCTCTTTAGTGCGACTGTTGCGTTCGATAGCAATCAACGCATCTGGGTGGAGGAATCCATTTTCTTTAAGTTGGACAAGTGTTTCGACAATGTCGATGTCATCAACATCATATGGTGGATCGATATAGATAAAGTGATATTGATATTGCGCCTTGTCGCCTAGAAAACGGTGGGCTCCCATTGTGTAGAGATGGAAAGTTCCAGCAAATTGCGCGCTCTTAATACTGTCGTAATTAGTTGAGATGGCTTTCGCTGCCGCTTCATCTTTTTCAACTGCATGGACGAGTGTGGCACCACGCGAGAGCGCTTCGAGTGCGATTGCGCCGGTACCCGCATAAAGGTCGAGAACTTTAAGTCCTTCAAAGTCTCCGAATTCAGATGCCAGGGTTGAGAAGAGCGCTTCACGTGCTCGATCAGAGGTTGGACGTGTTGCACTCGCTACTGCAGAGATAGGGCGACCTTTGGCGGCGCCGGCGATAATGCGCATAGAAATAGACCCCTAACTCTTATCGATAAATTCAGTAGCTGTATCTAACTCTAATTTCTGAAGCGCTGTTTCCAAGAGCGAATGGTTATTAAGACCTTGCTCAATAAGCGCCTCTGCCTCGGTACGGGCAACTTCAATAAGAGCCTCATCGCGGAGAACTCGAAGGAGTCGAAGATGTGAGCGAGAACCTGATTGGCTTGTACCGAGTACATCTCCTTCTCGTCGCTGCTCGAGATCGATGCGAGAGAGTTCAAAGCCATCTGTTGTAGATGCCACGGCATCGAGGCGCTGGCGAGCGGGTGAATCTGCTGGAGATTTGGTCACAAGGAGGCAGAGACCAGGTGAAGTACCGCGACCTACGCGACCTCGTAGCTGGTGGAGCTGAGATACACCAAAACGATCGGCATCCATAATGATCATCAACGTTGCATTGGGAACATCCACGCCAACTTCAATCACCGTTGTTGAGATGAGAACATCAATATCGCCGGCGGTAAAGGCTTTCATTGTTTCGTCTTTCACATCAGAACTCTGTCGCCCGTGCAGAGGTGCAATACGAAGTCCATTGAGTGCACCACTCTGAAGTTCTGGTCCCAGCTCTTCAACTGCAGTCAGGGATGAGTCGGTACCTTCAAGAAATTCAAAGTCAGCATCCTCTGAGATATCTGCGCTAATGCGTGGCGCCACGAGGTAGACCTGGTGACCTTGTGAGACTTCTTCGCGAACGCGTTCCCAGGTTCGCTCTAGGAAGTGTGGCTTCTCTTCAACTGGTACGAGGTGAGTTGTAATTACTTGTCGGCCTAATGGAAGCTCGCGCAGGGTAGAGACATCAAGATCTCCGAATACCGTCATTGCAACAGTACGCGGAATTGGTGTTGCAGTCATCACAAGTAAGTGCGGAGTGATCGAGGCCTTTGATTTCAGCGCATCTCGCTGTTCAACACCGAAGCGGTGTTGCTCATCAACAATTACAAGTGCAAGTTCATTAAATTCAACGCTCTCGCTCAAGAGCGCATGCGTTCCTACGACAAGGCCAGCTGCACCGCTCTTTATTTGAGCAAGCGCGTCTTTTCTTGTAGCAGCGTTCTGCGAGCCCGTCAGAAGCACAACACTTGTTGATGTATCGGCACTTCCCAGCATTCCGCCCTGTGCAAGTTCACCGAGTAATTTGGTAAATGTTCTATGGTGTTGGGCTGCCAACACTTCAGTCGGTGCAAGTAACGCAGCCTGTCCCCCGTTATCGATAACAGTCAACGCGGCTCGAAGTGCAATAACAGTCTTACCGGAACCAACCTCACCTTGTAGTAAACGGTGCATCGGATGGCTTGCGCCAAGATCAGTAGCAATTTCCTGCGAGACGCTCTTCTGTCCGGCGGTAAGTTCAAATGGCAATCTCGCATCAAATCCATCAAGTAGACCACCTGGTTTATATGGACGTGCGACTGCATCTAACTTCTTTAATTCGCTCTTACGCTTAAGCAGCAGTAATTGAAGGAGAAGCGCCTCATCAAAGGTGAGGCGTTCTCGCGCTATCTCAGTTGCATCGAGATCGTTGGGATGGTGAATCTGTTCAAGAGCCTGCCTGATAGTTGGGTAATTATTCTTGCGCAATAACTCCTCGGGAATCGGATCGTCGACATGATCGAGCGAAGTCAGAGCAAGATCAATGCATTGTGCGATTTTCCAAGAAGGAAGTTTTGCACTGGATGGATAGAGGGGGATGTAGAGACCGGCAAATCCAGCGACAGCGCTATCAACATCATTTCCATCCGGAATCATTTCGTAATCTGGATGAGCTAATTGCTTCTTTCCATTAAATGAACCGACCTTGCCAGCGAACAGCCCTTGGCTTCCCACTTTAAGATCTTTTTCGCGCCACGCTTGATTAAAGAATGTCAGTGAGAGCTTGGCGGTTCCGTCGGTAACAACAACTTCAAGCATTGTTCCCTTGCGCGCTTGAAATCTTCGTGAGGAAGCGCTGTATACCTTGGCCAGGATTGTCGCTTCATCTCCCTCTTGGAGCGCTGCAATATCAGAGAGTTCTCCACGTACGAGATAGCGTCGTGGGAAGTGATGGAGGAGATCACCAACGGTTGTATATCCGAAGAGATCCTTAAATGCCTTTGCCGTCTTGTCGCCGAGGACTCCGCTGAGTTTGGAGTCGAAGGTGGCCATGGCGTTATTCTCTCGCGAGCTCGAGCTTTCGCGAGTATTGAAGCCATGGTGAGTGGGTGATAACAATCAAACTCTTCCCGGCGGCGATGCGAGCAATCGATGCCTGAATTCTCAGGGCGCGCTCATGATCGAGGTGTTCGAGAGGTTCATCCAAGATCAGAATTGGCGCACTCGATAGGAGGGCGCGAGCAATAGATAATCTCTTCGCCTCTCCCCCTGATAGCGCGCGACCGAATTCTCCGAGGAGTTCATCGAGTGGAATCTCAGTGAGTTCAACTGCCTCGAGAATTTCCCTGAGGCGTTGATCCGATGAGTGAGAATCTGCAATCTTTAGATTCTCGCGAAGGGTCGTATTGAAGATATGTCCCTGTTGCAGCGTGCCAGAGATGTATTCAGATAGTTGATCGATATCTCGAACTTCTACTCCACCGATTGCAAGTGAGCCTCGATACTCTGCCAAGCCCATGAGAGCAGCCGCTAGCGTCGACTTACCGGTTCCACTTGCACCTGTAATAACAAGGGTCTCACCTTGCGCAATCGAGAAATCGACTGGAATAAGGAATTCTCGATCCCAAAATGGGCTCGCCTTCCTCGCTACTAAATCGCGAGAAGTTGGAATGGCGCCCGTCAACGGTTCAACCTTGTAGGTCGCAGCAAGGTGATCGACTGTTTGTGATGCGCGTCGGTTCTTTCCGGCTGGGAATAGATTCGGGAACCAGGATGTGTAACCCTCAAATCCTACGAGCACGAGAAATATCGCCATAGATACATGTATCGGTAAAACTTCCTTCTTTGCGTAAAGTGAGATTGCAACGCCAAGAAGCGCAGAACCAATTCCTGCAATCGTTAAGAATTGCAAGAGAGAGGTACGAATGAAGTTCTTTCTCTCCAAGCGATAGAGTGAATCGGTATGAGTGAGGAGCTCTCTTCGATACCGCTCTGAGTATCCAAAAACCTCTGCTTCAATAATTGCATGTGATGCCTCAGATATCTGTGCTGCAAATGCATTTTCACTATCTTCAATCTTCGAAGCTAATGGGTCAAGTTCACGTCTTACAAGAGTTGGAATCACAACCGCAAAGAGCGCCACAGTTGGCAAGATCCAAATAAGTAAATGAGAATCAATCCACAGCGCTATCAATACAGTTGTCAGCCCTGCTATGGACGCGGAATACCCAGGAAGAGTTACGCGCAGATGGAACTCCTGAGCACGTTCAACGTCATCAATGATCGTCTTGCCTTGATGCGCGATCTCACTGGAATTACTTCGAAGTTGGGAAGCTATCGCAGTGAAGAGTTTTACGCGCACTCCGGTTAGTTTCTTAAAGATGGCTTCATGGCTAATTACTCGTTCGCCATACCGAGCAACAGATCTAAAGATTCCGAAGAAGCGGACCATCACGATTGCCACACTGAGAACAAGTACTGGAGGGTGTTGTGATGCCATCGTGATAAGCCACGCACTTGAAACGGTGAGGCCGGTGCCACCTATAAGGGCAAATGATCCAAGTGCGACGGCGAAGGCAAATGAAGTTCTTTGGGATAGTTTCATCGCTCCCCCATTTCGACTTCGAGGGCGTTGCGAAGCTTTTGGTCTGGCGCGTGGAGAACTGCGATAACAATGGCGCCGCTGGCAGCGCATCCTTCAAGAAGCTCCAAGATGCTGCCGGCAGATTTCGGATCCAAGTCAGCCGTTGGTTCATCAGCAATGATCAGTGATGGCGAGATAGCGAGAGCTCGTGCGATTGCAATTCTTCTCCGTTGTCCGCCAGAGATTTCACCACTCTTCTCCCCGAGCCCGCTAATGGTGGTCTCTAGGCCGCGTGGGAGCTGCGAGAGATCAAGGCCTACAGAGTTGAGCATCGCTTCAATCTCTTCATCGCTCATTGATGAATTGATCTCTGTAAATTGTTGGCGCACAGATCCAGTCAGAAGTGTGGGGTTCTGTGGAATCCAACCAATCTGGTTATAGAGCGATCTTTGATCGATTTTGTTGAGCGCTTCGCCATTAATTGTAATTTCAGCGCTTGAATTCATCCCGAGTATGGATTTGAGAAAAGTTGTCTTTCCTAAACCTGATCCACCGCGGAGTACGAGAAGTTCTCCGCTCTCAAGATTCTGGCCTTCAAGGCGCGCATCCGAAAATGGGGATTTCCAATCGGGCCAATGAATTGATGAGATCAATTCAATCTTCTTATCCCCTGTCGGAATTTCCTCTACTGGTGCACTCTTCAATTCCATCAGTTCAGAGAGCGCCGCGCCCCCATCTGCCGAGGCATGATAGAGCGAAGCAGCATTACGTAGCGGGAAGTAGACCTCAGGGGCCAAGACGAGCACTGTGAGCGCTGGGAAGAATTCCATCGAACCACCTACAAGGCGGAGTCCAATTGAAACTGCTATCACTGCAACAGAGATTGTCGCCGCAAGTTCGAGAACGAGAGCAGATAAGAATGAAATTCTGAGAACTTTCATCGTCTCATCGGTGTAACGGTCGCCCATCTCACGGATTCGCTCACCTTGACTCTTGTGACGACCAAAGATTGCAAGGGTGTAGATACCACGTAGTGAATCTTCAAAATATTTCGAGAGCGTGCCGAGCGATTGCCACTTTGCGGTGACAGCATCACTTGTATACCTGCCAATAAGGGCACCGAAGATTGGAATAAGTGGCAAAGTGATGAGTGCGATTACAGCAGAAGTTACATCTTGGGTGGCAATTGCGAGAATGAGAATTAGTGGCGTAAATGTTGCTCCGAACATCTGTGGGAGAAAACGTGCCAGGTACACATCGAGAGAATTCGCACCCTTCACTAGAAGTGTTGTGAGATGCGTTGAAGGTGTCGCCAGCAGGGCACCTTTTGATATGAGGAGAGAATTTCGAAGCTCCATCTTGAGGCGAGAGGCTTCTATTGAAGCCCAGCGATCAAATTGCGAGGTGAAGATTGCTTTGAAGAGCCAGAGCGCGGCAAGTAAAGTGATATGAGTTGCAACATTTGGATGGTGGTAAATCAACCCCACGATGACGGCTCCAATTAAGAAACCATTAGAGAGCACAATCGCTGTGTTAATGAGAGCGCCTATAAGCGCTCCGAAAAAGAGTTTGCGGCTACTTCCCATGGAGAGGAGTAGCCGCAAATCTTTACTTTTCACGAGTGCAATATATGCGAAGCCAGAACCCTTATGGGTGATGGACCGTATCCAACATTCCCATCTCTGGATTTGTTATCTGTGATGCACTCACGCGCTTTCTAAATACCCAGTAGGTCCATCCCTGATAGATCAGCACCAGTGGAGTCATTACAACTGCCACCCAGGACATCACAGTCAAAGTGTTATGTGTGGCCGAAGCATTTGAAATTGTGAGATCGAACTGAGAGCTCACAGAGCTTGGCATCACTCGTGGATAGAGGGCGTAGAAGAGGGTCGCCACAAATGTTGCGATTGTTCCTGCAGAGAAGATAAATGCCCAACCTTCGCGGACCTTCAGGATTGAGAGGAGACCAGCCAGCCACAGAACGGCAACCAGAACTGATAATCCGAAGACAAGTCCATTGAATTCTGCGAGCATTGCATTAGTCCAGGCAAGGAATGCGACTGCAGCAACAGCTGCGATGAGGCCGATCTTGAGAGCAAGAGCGCGTGCACGTTCACGGATACCGCCATCAGTCTTCAATGAAAGGAAGACTGCGCCGTGTGTGAGGAATACGGTGAGAGTTACTACTCCACCGAGAAGTGCATATGGATTGAGGAGGTTAAAGAAACCGCCTGTGTATTCAAGGTATCCATCTGCAGACTTTTCAATTGGAACTCCGCGAACAATATTTGCAAAAGCTACTCCCCAGAGAAGTGCAGGCAAGAAGCTCGCAATTACAATTGCGACATCCCAACGATGGCGCCACTGCGCCTTTCCATACTTAGAACGGTATTCAAATGCCACTCCGCGCACAATCAAGGATGTGAGGATAAGGAAGAGTGGAAGGTAGAAACCGCTAAAGAGGGTTGCATACCATTCTGGAAATGCTGCAAATGTTGCCCCACCTGCAACGAGTACCCAAACTTCATTTCCATCCCAGACTGGTCCAAGCGTTGTGAGAACGGCTCGGCGATCTGCCTCGTTCTTTGAGACGAATGGAAGAAGAACTCCAACTCCAAAGTCAAAGCCCTCAAGGATGAAGTAACCCACCCAGAGAACAGCGATGAGAAGGAACCAGAGAGTTTGTAGGTTTTCTAGTGACATTTTCGCATCCCTCCTTAGTAGCTCATCACGAGTGGTTTGTCGGAACTTCCGCCGAGTTTTGGATTCTCATAATCAAGTTCTGGAGCAGGTCCATTCTTAATTACCTTGAGAGTAAGTCCCACTTCAATAACAGCGAGGATGCCGTAAAGAAGCGTGAAGACGATCATTGTGAAGAGGATGCTTCCTGCAGATACAACTGCAGAGACTCCATCTTCGGTCTTGATGAGCCCGAATACCGCCCATGGTTGACGAGCTGTCTCTGTAAAGATCCAACCAAATGAGATTGCTGCGAGCGGAATCAGAGGCATTGCAATCATCGAACGAAGGAACCACTTACCTTGTGGAAGTTCGCCGCCTTTGCGAGTTCTCCAGAGGGCAAAGAGTGCGAAGAAGAATGCAATTGCGCCGAAGCCAATCATTAATCGGAATGACCAGTATGCAAGTGGAATATTTGGTGTGTAATTACCAGGGCCATATTTCTTCACATATTCAGCCTGAAGATCATTAACTCCCTTCACTGTAGCTTTAAAGTCGCCAGTTGCTAGGAATGATAGAACTGATGGAACATCTACCTGGAATACAGATCGAGAGCCATCAAGCGTTCCCACGGTGAAGAGTGAGAATGGAGCTGAATCAGTTGTGTCATAGAGAGCCTCGGCTGCAGCCATTTTCATAGGCTGTTGAGTGGTCATCACCTTTCCAATAACGTCGCCTGTGACTCCAATCAGAAGAAAGGAGATGATGACTGTAACTAGCCCAATCTTGAGAGTTGGACGTGACATCTCAACATCCTTCTTCTTGAGGATGAGGTAGGCAGAGATTCCTGCCATAAATGCACCTGCTGCAAAGAATGCAGAAGGAATTGTGTGAAGGAAAGTTACAACAGCCGTTTTCTGGAAGAGCACAGTGAAGATGTTTTCGAGCTCAGCACGATTCTTTGTGGCATTCATAATGTAGCCAACTGGATGTTGCATAAATGAATTTGCAGCCAAGATGAAGTAGGCAGAGAGAAGTGTTCCTGTTGCTGCCATCCAGATAGTTGCGAGATGGAGCTTCTTGGGAAGTCGATCCCATCCAAAGATCCAAAGGCCTAAGAATGTTGATTCAAGGAAGAATGCGAGGAGACCTTCCATTGCAAGAGGAGCACCAAATATGTCTCCTACGAAGCGAGAGTATGTAGACCAGTTCATGCCGAACTGGAATTCCTGAACGATGCCGGTAACGACACCGATGGCAAAGTTAATGAGGAACAACTTTCCAAAGAATTTAGTTGCTCGTAGATATTTAAGATTGTTCTTGCGATACCAAGCAGTCTGAAGTCCGGCCACAAGGAAGCCAAGTCCGATTGTGATTGGAACAAAGAGGAAGTGGTAGACCGTAGTGATGGCGAATTGCCATCTCGCGAGATCCAGTGCGTTCATGAAACTCTCCGTTTCTTAACCTCGCCCCGCATCTGCGGAGCTTTATTGCATGTCTCAATCTTGCGCCTGTCAGGTCATTAAAATCAGGGAGTTGGCTGTAGCCCGCCTCACACTGGAAAATCCACGCGTGAATTCGAGAGGGCTGGCACTCCTGCCTTGCGGATTGGCTCAATCCCGCCCCCTCTTGATACCCTTTCGCCCTGCTAAGCGCGTCTCGCGGTTAGCTCTTACGATTCAAGGAGTTCCGCAATGGCATCAACATGCGACATCTGTGGCAAGGGCCCAAGCTTTGGTAACAACGTTTCACACTCACAGGTGAAGACACGTCGTCGTTGGAATCCAAATATCCAGCGCGTAAAGACACTCGTCAAGGGTGCATCAAAGCGTCAGAACGTCTGCACATCATGCCTCAAGGCTGGCAAGGTCGCTCGCGCGTAATTAAAGATTCGAAGGCTTGCCATCTGAAATTGATTGGCTAGCGTTAGAAATGGCTCCAGGAAACTGGGGCCATTTTTATTTCTCCCCCAGCTTTGCGCACAGCGATCCCAGATCCCTCGACAACTCGACCGATACAAATTCCAGGCAATTCTCTACCTGTTGCAAGTAGAGCATGATCCTCTCCCCCTTGCAGAATCCAATAGAAAACATCTGCGCCAATCTCGTCCGCTAGCGCTGAGAGCTGACCGAAATCCGCTGTTTTCGAAATCTCATCACAATCAAATTCAAATCTCACTCTCGATGCAGAGGCCATCTGACCACCTTGAACCAGGAGTGCATCGCTCACATCAGACATCGATGTAGCAGCGGAGAAATCAGTTGAGAGATTAAGTGTCGGAGCTCTGTACTCGTTCAGCGCCTTCGCAACCGCCGCACCGGAAGGCGAAATGTTCTTCGAGAGAATTTCAAGTCCGGCTGCTGACCAGCCGGTTAGTGTTGAGAGATAAATTAAATCGCCAACCTTGGCACCAGAACGGAGAATTGCTTTATCGGTATGCCCGACTGCAGTGATTGCAATGGAGAGAGTCTCCGATCGCGCTAAGTCGCCCCCTACGACAACAGCCCCTGCTCCCTTTGCCTGATCTTGAATACCTTGGGCGAGATCTCGAATCCAATCAATATCTTCTCTACCTGTCAGTGTTGCCGCTACTAAGAGATAGTCGCACTTGCCGTTCATACTTAATACGTCGGCGATATTTGCAACAGCAATCCGCTTTCCGATTTCATAGGCCGATGACCAATCGCTGCGGAAGTGCACGCCTTCCACTGCAATGTCGGTAGTAAGGATCTGCTGGCCGCTCGCCTTAACGATGGCTGCATCATCTCCGATGCCAATAAGTACGCGGGGATCTGATGTCGAGAAGACTTGTGCAAGCAGCTCAATTATTTGCTCTTCGCTCCAGCTCGCACTCTCTTCGCCCATAGTCAGAAACCTATCTCATGAGGTACCGTGCGCATATGAACGTACAGGCCTATATCTTGATTCAGACAGATGTCGGTAAGGCATCTTCAGTTACCGCTGCTATCGCTGCAATTCCTGGCGTAACGCTTGCCGAAGGAATCACAGGCCCATACGACGTCATCATGCGCGCTGAAGCTCAGACAATGGAAGAGTTCGGTCGCCTCATCTTGTCTAAGGTGCAGGCAGTTCCAGGTATTACTCGTACTCTCACTTGCCCCGTCACTGGCTGAATCAAGTAAGAAGAGTTGTAATTAGCTCCTTATAAGCAATTCCGCTTGCAGCCCACATCTTTGGAAATGCTGATGTCGGTGTAAATCCTGGCATCGTATTGATTTCATTAATAATAATTTCATTTGTTGGAGTTATAAAGAAATCTACTCGAGCTAATCCGCTCGCTCCGATTGCCTTAAATGCCTTCACTGCATATTCGCGAATTGCGCGAATAACCAATGGATCAAAGGGCGCAGGAATATCAATTCGTGTTGCGCCATCGAGATACTTTGCTTCAAAATCATAGAACTCGAAGTGCGGGTCAATCCAGACCTTGCCCGGTAGAGACGCCTTCACTTCTCGCCCGACTCGAAGAACAGCGCATTCAACCTCTGCACCAACGATTGCGCTTTCTATAAGCACCTTTGAGTCATATCCAAGCGCTTCAGACATTGCTGCAGAGAAATCACTATAAGACTTCACCTTAACCGTGCCGCGACTTGATCCCCCACGAGCCGCCTTAACGAAGAGCGGAAGACCCAAAGGTTTAATGGCGGCTTCAATTTCGGCTGGATTGCTAATCCACTCATCAACTGTGACTGTGATACCAGGAGCGCCTTTGATTCCGTTGCGAGCAAAAGCAATCTTTGACTCAGCCTTATCCATTGCGATTTCAGATGCAGCAGCTGCGCTGCCGACATATTTAATAGCAACGAGCGCGAGCTCTCTCTGCAATTGACCATCTTCGCCATAAGTTCCATGAAGAACCGGGAAGATGATGTCGATTGGCAGCTTCTCGCCATTGACACCTAGCGCGCCGCGTGTGCGCGTTACCTCGGGATAATTTCCACTAATAGATGGAAGGCGCTTGTTCACCATCGCAAGTGGGTAATCAAGCGGAAGTAACATCCACTTGCCACCGCGTGTAATTCCAATCAGGATTGGTTCGAACTTACTTCGGTCTATTGCAGAGAGAACACCTGCAGCTGAGAGACATGAAATCTCATGCTCGCTTCCAGGTCCTCCACAGAGAATTGCTACAGTCTTCATCGAATAAAGCTCTCTGCCTTGGTAGTGATCTCCATAAGTCTCTGCAGCGCTGCTTCTGGAGTAAGATTTCCATTGACGATATCTGCAACGGATTCAATAACGGGAACTTCTACGCCGACACGGTGGGCAATCTCAACGACAGCTCCAGCCGATGCAACGCCTTCCACTGT
This sequence comes from Candidatus Nanopelagicaceae bacterium, assembly GCA_947454735.1. Lineage (GTDB taxonomy): Bacteria > Actinomycetota > Actinomycetes > Nanopelagicales > Nanopelagicaceae > Planktophila. The sequence goes on along the minus strand of CANGLK010000007.1, from coordinate 5,957 downwards.
CTTTGCCACCTTTTGGCGCGTGATCTCCATTGAGCCCGTACTTCCGAGAATTTCGCCAAAAGTGCGATTACGCGAGAGCGGAGAACCGCAACTAGCAACGAGGTCTCCCATTCCAGCGAGCCCTGCAGCTGTTAACGGATCCGAACCGTGTGCTGCGCAGAGTCGTGCGACTTCATTAAGTCCTCGAGTGATGAGCATCGCCTGGGTATTTTCACCAAAGCCCATGCCAATAGATATCCCAACCGAGAGAGCGATTACAGATTTAATCGCTCCAGCAAGTTCGCAGCCCATCACATCTGTCGATGTATAGGTGCGGTAATAAGGTGTGCGAAAGAGATCGCGGATAAAGTCGGCAAGCTCTTGGGTTGCAGCAGCTGCAACAGCGCCAGCAGGCTGGCGTAGAACCAACTCATCTGCAAGGTTCGGGCCGGTAATAACGCCCACCTTGGTTACGCCCCATATCTCTTCGATGATCTCGGTCATGCGCTTCTGTGTGCTGATCTCGATTCCTTTGAGAGTACTTACGACTATTGCATCGGTAGCAACAAGTGGTTTCCATTCGGCGAGCATTGCGCGTAACTGTTGAGCGGGAATAGCGAGTACATATAGATGTGAATGGGCAAAGGCTGCCTCTAAATCTGAAGTGGCCTTGAGTTCTGCTGGGAGCACATGCTCATCGAGGTATTTCTTATTGGAATGAGAGGTGTTGATCTCATCAACCACCTCTGTGCTGCGGCCCCATAGAAGAACATCATTGCCCGCATCATGGAGCACCTGTGCCATGGTTGAACCCCATGCACCTGTGCCAAATACCGTGACGCGTTCTCTCATTACTTCGCCTTCTTCTTAAAATTGCCTGTACGAGGCAGATTTGAATTATGTGGGTCGAAGATTACTGGGGTGCGCTTCTCTCCACGAATTTCTTCGAGCATCGCGGTAATTGCGCGCATAATCTCTGCTGTTGCTTCAATGAGCGCTTGAGAGTCTTCGTGCTTGCCCTTCCAGCGAGAGAGATCTACAGGAGTACCGATTCGCATTTCAATTGTCTTGCGCGGAAAGAGATAGATGCGGTTTGTATACCGTGGAAGAATCTTCTGCGAACCCCACTGAGCGATGGGAATGACAGGCGTATCGGTTGCAAGAGCAAGTCGGGCACAACCAGTCTTTGCAATCATCGGCCACAGATCTTCATCGCGAGTAAGCGTTCCTTCAGGATAAACACCTAGTAAGTGGCCTTGCTCTAACAAAATCTTCGCATGATCAACAGCTTTACGCGCATCACTTGATTCACGCTCTACTGGAATCTGACCTGCAGCAAGGAGAATTTTTCCAATGACAGGAACTTTAAAGACTCCAGACTTTCCAAGGTAGCGAGGTGCCCGGCCATTTGTATAGAGCATGTCTGTAAGCACCAGGACATCTGCATAAGAGAGATGATTAGAGGCGACGATTGCGCGCCCCTGTCGTGGGAGATTTTCGATTCCACGAATATCGCGCTTCATAATGAGACGGAAAATGGGAATGATTAAAGTTGTACAAATTTTGAAGGTGAGGTTTGTGCCCAGAGGTTTTCCCTTGGGCGGCTCGTAAGAGACCTTGAACTCAGCCATACGATAATTCTATGCGCCGAAAGCACGAATGGAGCCGGCAAATGCCGACTCCATTCGATGAAAGCTAAAAAAGAATTACTTCTTCTTTGCTGCCTTCTTAACAACCTTCTTAGCTGCTGGCTTCTTCTTAGCTGGAGCCTTCTTAGCAACCTTCTTAGCAACAGCCTTCTTCTTAGCTGGAGCCTTCTTCGCTACTGCCTTCTTTGCAGCTGGCTTAGCAACTGCCTTAGCAACTGGCTTTACCTCTGGCTTTGGTGCTGGACCGAGCTTACGATCGCCAGCGATAACTTCCTTAAGTGCCTTTGCAGGGAGGAAGCGTGCCTTCTTTGAAGCCTTGATCTTGATTGTCTCGCCTGTGAATGGGTTACGTCCCATACGTGCCTTGCGATCAACCTTCTTGAACTTACCGAAGTCGTTGATCATGACGTCGTTACCTGCAGACATGTTACGTACGATTGTGTCAAAAACGATGTCAACAGCGTGAGCTGCTTCTTTCTTGCTGCCGTTGAAGTGTGGGGCCAACGCAGCGATGAACTGGGCCTTATTCATGATTTCCCCTAAGTTTTACGCGTAAAAAATTAAGCATTTGCTTAACTGCGCAAAACATAAGCCTTTTATAGGGGTGATTGCGTTATTGCATTGCGCGTGTCGCATTTTTTTATTTCGCGATTTCTTCAATATTTATGCGTAAAAAACCCTCATTCTTACCTTGAGACTTTTCCTTTCACCACTCACCCACACGGGATAAGCAGCGTTTTACGCCTATTTTTAAGCGCGAATTGGAAGAGTTGCAGGCTTCAAAGTTGAACGCTTGCTCTCAAATGCATCAATAGAGTCACTTTGAGCAAGGGTAAGTCCGATGTCATCGAGACCCTCCATCAAGCGCCAACGTGTGTAATCATCGAGTTCAAAGTTGAGTGATACGTCTGCATAGGTGACAGTGCGAGAATCGAGATCAACGGTTATTTCAGTCGTTGGTTCGGACTCAATCTTCGCCCAGAGCTTTTCTACTTCATCTTGCGGAATGATCACAGTCAGCAATCCACCTTTAAGTGAGTTACCGCGGAAGATATCTGCAAAGCGGCTTGAGATTACCGCTTTAAAGCCATAGTTCTGAAGAGCCCAGACTGCATGCTCGCGTGATGAACCTGTTCCGAAGTCGGGCCCTGCAACGAGAACAGTGCCCTTCTTAAATGCCTCTTGGTTGAGGACGAACTCTGGATCGCTACGCCAAGCAGAGAAGAGTCCATCTTCAAATCCGCTCCGAGTAACGCGCTTGAGATAGACAGCAGGGATGATCTGATCTGTATCAACGTTTGAGCGGCGAAGTGGAACACCTGTTCCTGTATGTGAAATAAATTTTTCCATTTTCCTTATCCCCTCTTACAAATCTGCCGGTGATGACAATGTGCCGCGAAGTGCAGTCGCAGCAGCTACCTGTGGGCTTACAAGGTGAGTGCGTCCACCCTTACCCTGACGACCTTCAAAGTTACGGTTTGATGTTGAAGCAGAACGCTCGCCGACAGCGAGTTGATCTGGATTCATTCCAAGACACATTGAGCAACCTGCATTACGCCACTCTGCTCCTGCATCGGCAAATACCTTGTCGAGTCCTTCTGACATCGCCTGCTGACGCACTCGCTCAGAACCTGGGACAACTAACATACGAAGCGTTGAAGCGATCTTCTTTCCCTTCACAATGTCAGCTGCTGCACGTAGGTCCTCAATGCGACCATTGGTGCAAGAGCCTAAGAAAACAGTGTCAATCTTTACCTCTTTGAGAGGAGTTCCTGGCGTAAGACCCATATATTCGAGGGCATTCTTGGCAGCAACCTGATCTGTCTCTGATGAGAAATCAGATGGACTTGGAACATTTGCTGAAAGCGGAAGTCCCTGACCTGGGTTAGTTCCCCAAGTTACGAATGGCTCTAGTGCATCACCATCGATTTCCACTTCGACATCGAACTTTGCGTCAGCATCTGTGAAGAGAGTGCTCCAGTAAGCAACTGCGCTTTCAAAGTCTTCTGGTGCATGTGGCTTGCCCTTGATGTAATCAAAAGTCTTCTGATCTGGGGCAATAAGTCCAGCACGTGCGCCAGCCTCGATAGACATATTGCAGACAGTCATGCGGCCTTCCATAGATAGCTCGCGAATAGCTTCACCGCGGTATTCAAGGATGTAGCCCTGTCCCCCGCCGGTACCAATCTTTGCAATGATTGCAAGAATTAAATCTTTCGCAGTAACACCTGGCTTGAGCTTTCCATTGACATTGATAGCCATTGTCTTTGGGCGGCGTGATGAAAGTGTCTGTGTCGCAAGAACATGCTCAACTTCAGATGTTCCGATACCGAAAGCAATTGCGCCGAATGCGCCGTGCGTTGAAGTATGCGAGTCACCGCAGACGATTGTCATACCTGGCTGTGTAACGCCAAGCTGTGGACCTACGACGTGAACAACGCCCTGATCGACATCACCAAGTGAGTGAAGGCGAACACCGAACTCTTTGCAGTTGTTGCGAAGAGTATCTACCTGCAACTTGGAAACAGGATCTGCAATCGGCTTTAAAATATCTAAAGTTGGCACGTTGTGATCTTCAGTTGCAATTGTTAAATCTGGACGACGGACTTTGCGACCAGTAAGGCGCAGGCCATCGAAAGCTTGTGGGCTAGTCACTTCATGAATGAGGTGGAGGTCGATATAGAGAAGATCCGGCTCGCCTTCAGCTGAGCGAACAATGTGCTCTGCCCAAATCTTCTCTGCCAGTGTCTTACCCATCAGTACCTCCATCGTTTTCAGCTGCGATATTGCCATCTCATTAGGTGGGATGTTAATATCACTCCATGGACAAGAAGAATAGCGGAGTCGGCGTTCTAGATAAAGCCGTGGCAATCCTTGGCACCCTCGAATCAGGGCCTCACTCGCTCGCAGAGCTCGTTGCTGTGACAGGAATCGCTCGTCCAACCGCTCACCGTCTTGCCGTTGCTCTTGAACACCATCGTCTCGTTACCCGCGATCTCAACGGTCGCTTTGTTCTTGGCCCACGCTCTGCCGAGCTTGCTCTTGCAGCAGGCGAAGATCGCCTCATTGCAGCCGCTGGCCCCGCTCTCGCTGCACTTCGCGATGCAACTGGTGAATCAGCACAACTTTATAAGCGCCAGGGAGATGTCCGCCTCTGTGTTGCCGTTGCAGAACGACTCTCAGGTCTTCGCGACTCAGTTCCTGTAGGTGCGGCACTGACGATGCAGGCTGGTTCTGCTGCTCAGATTTTGATGGCTTGGGAAGATTCCGAAAAGATCCACCGCGTTCTTAAAAATGCTCGCTACACGGCAGCGCACCTCGCTGCAGATCGTCGCCGTGGTTGGGCGCAATCTGTTGGAGAACGCGAAGCAGGCGTAGCTTCAGTCTCTGCCCCCGTTCGCGGACCTAATGGAAAAGTTATCGCAGCCGTTTCTATTTCTGGACCGATCGAACGCCTTGGCCGCCAACCTGGACGCCTTCACGCAGCTGCAGTTGTTGCTACTGCAGAGCGCCTTACTGAACATTTAAAACAAGGCAAGTAATTTTAGTCGTTAAATTCAGTACCGATTCCAAGCTCGCGGATTACGCGGGCAATCACAGGAAAACCGAAGCCCTTACGTTGTAATAGCGATTGAATACGGCGAATCTGAACTTCGCTCTCAAGTCGTGACATCGTCGCGTATTTCTTCATCGCGAGCTCAAATGCTGATTGATATTCAGCATCGTCATCGATTGATTCAAGAGCGTGGTTGATCTCTTCCTGTGTCACGCCACGTTGACGGAGCTCGGTGGCAATGATGCGCTTAGAGATCTTCTTATGTTCATGGCGTGACTTAGCCCAAGCCAGTGCAAACTCTTGATCGTTGACGAGTCCTGCCTCTTGGAGGCGGAAGATCGTTGCTTGCGCAACTTGATCCTCTGTGCCGCGGGCTTTGAGGTGAGTGAGCAGCTCCCCCTTACTCTTTGCACGTGCCACCAACGCATTGAGTGCGATTGCATATGCAGTTTCGTAAGGGTCGGAGCTGCTCTCTACCTTCTTATAGAGAAGTGAAATTAGAAATCAACCTCTGCTACCGCTTCATCAATCTCGGCGATAAGCGCTGCATCGACCTCGACTGGGACAAAGCTTGCGCGGATCTTTGACTCGATATCGTTGGCGAGATCTGGGTTATCGAGGAGGAAGTTACGTGAATTCTCCTTACCCTGACCCAACTGGTCGCCCTCGTATGTATACCAAGCGCCAGACTTCTTTACGATGCCAAGATCTACACCCATATCAAGGAGTGATCCCTCGCGTGAGATTCCTGTTCCGTAGATGATGTCGAACTC
>CANGLK010000006.1 GCA_947454735.1 Candidatus Nanopelagicaceae bacterium | reverse complement strand
TTACAACTGATACGCCCTCTTTGCTGATGAGGCGATATTGCGTGGTGTCCTCACCGAGTGGAAGTAAATCTGAATATGAGAATGTAGGAGACATTTACTTAGCCTCCTTCTTTACTGAAGTGAGTTTTTCCTTTGCGCCATCGAGCCACTCTTGGCAGATCTTCGCTAGCTCTTCGCCGCGCTCCCAGAGCTTGAGCGACTCTTCGAGAGAGGCGCTTCCATCTTCAAGGGATTCCACAATTTCAGCGAGTTCATCACGGGCTGCTTCGTAACTTAGTTTCGCGGCAGAAGTCTTCTTTTCATCCATGTGCCAAATCTACTCCCGGCCAGCTTTTGGCACTCATATGGCCAAGGCCATTGAGATGTGAGATTTAAACGACTGTGGCGCTGGTCTCGCCCTTGGCGACCTTAATCGCAAGGAGATCCCCTGATTTCAACGCTTTCGGGTCACGAATGACCTCGCCCTTGGCATCACGCACCACTGAATAGCCACGGTCGAGAGTTGATTGAGGAGAGAGTGAACGAAGGTGGGCGGTAATCGCCTTCAACTCTTTCCGTTCTGCCTCAATAGTTGCGGTAAAACTTCTCGTCGAACGTTGGCGTAGGTCAATGAGCTCTTCACTCAAGATAGTAAGAAATGCCCCAGGATCTTTCATCACAGGGCGCGATCTCAATTGTGCGATGAAGTTTCCTTCATGTTCAAGGCGAGCGGCCAGTGCGCGATATGCGCGATCACGAAGTTTCTGAATATTGCTCGACTCTTCGGCAATATCTGGGACAACTCGCTTTGCAGCATCTGTCGGAGTTGAGGCTCGGTAATCTGCAACGAGATCGAGAAGTGGCGAATCCTTCTCGTGGCCAATCGCGCTGACGATAGGAGTTTCGCATTGAGCTGCAAGTCGCACCAATGATTCATCGCTAAATGGAAGTAAGTCTTCAAAGGAACCACCGCCGCGGGTAATGATGATGACATCAACTTCGCTATTGGCTTCAAGTTCCCGCAACGCTGCGGAGACTTCGACAACTGCTGCAGCTCCCTGAACCGTTACTTCACGAATCTCAAATTCAACCGCCGGCCAACGACGTCGTGCATTCTCAACGACATCTTTCTCGGCATCAGTGTTGCGTCCGCAGATTAAACCGACCTTGCGTGGCAGAACTGGAAGCGGAACTTTTCTATCGATAGAGAAGAGACCTTCTTCAGCAAGTATAGATTTCAGCGCCTCAAGGCGCGCCAATAATTCTCCGACTCCCACTTGGCGAATCTCTTTCGCTGACATCGAGAGCGTTCCAGATTTTGTATACCAAGATGGCTTGGCATAGATAACAACGCGGGCATTAGCGGGCAACGGCTTCACCGCCGCGATGACCGACTTATGACACATCACTGAAAGGCTCATATCTGCGCTCGTATCGCGAAGGCGCATAAAGGCCATCATTCCGCTGCGTTCGTTGAGCTCTGCAATCTCGCCCTCAATCCAGATTGGTCCGAGGCGGTCCACATACTCTTTTATCGCTTCAGTGACCACGCGTACTGGCGCAGGGGAGTCACTTGAAGTTTCGAACATGGGGCAAGGCTAATAGACTGCACCCATGACCAAGAGAGTTTTGATCGCTGCGCCGCGTGGATATTGTGCTGGCGTTGATCGCGCTATCGTCACAGTTGAAAAGGCGCTAGAGCTCTATGGCGCTCCTCTCTACGTCCGTAAAGAGATTGTTCATAATAAGCATGTAGTTGCAACTCTCGAACAGCGTGGTGTCATCTTCGTTAACGAGACCGATGAAGTTCCTGAGGGAAAGACTGTTGTCTTCTCTGCTCATGGTGTTTCACCTGCGGTTCATGCAGAGGCTGAACGACGTAACCTCAAGACAATCGATGCCACATGTCCGCTCGTCACAAAGGTTCACCACGAAGTAAAGCGCTTTGCAGATGCCGATACAGAGATTCTCTTGATCGGTCACGAAGGCCACGAAGAGGTTGAAGGAACAGCTGGTGAAGCACCTGGCCAAGTTCGTGTTGTCGATGGCCTTGATGGTGCGCGCAATGTGCAGCCAACACCTGGAAAGAATTTGATTTGGCTTAGCCAGACAACGCTCAGCGTTGATGAGACTCTTGAATCAGTTGCAATTCTTAAAGAGCGTTTTCCAGAGATTGCATCTCCTCCATCAGATGACATCTGTTATGCAACACAGAACCGCCAAGAGGCAATCCGAAGCATTGCTGCGCAATCAGATTTGGTACTTGTCGTTGGATCAACAAACTCCTCCAACTCAGTTCGCCTTGTTGAAGTAGCGCTTGAATATGGCGCAAAGGCTGCATTCCTCGTTGATTACGCATCAGAGGCTAAGGATGAATGGCTTGAAGGCGTTGAGACCGTGGGAGTTACAAGTGGCGCATCAGTGCCAGAGATTTTGGTTCGTGATCTATTGAAGTGGCTTGAGATGCATGGCTTCCATGATCAACAAGAGGTCGAGGCGAAGAAAGAATCGCTGACCTTTGCGCTTCCACAGAACCTTCGCGCAGAGATGAAGGCTGCTGGAAAGTAATTAAGAGGTAGCTATTTGCTTTCGCTTTGAAGGACGGTTCTTCGCCTTCTCATTGAAGTATTGATACCAGCCATAGGCAGATGCAATAAGTAGGAACGGCGCAACGCTTGCAAGGGAAGCCATAAAGTCAACGCCTACTCGTGAGATGCGCACTCCATCAGTCATGATTGTGTAGATAAGAATTGTTGCAGCATAGGCAAGCGGTGGAGTTACAGCGGTGACGTAACGAGTGCCGGTACGACCATATGCAACGCCACCGTATGTGACAACGATGAGAACAAGTCCAGAGAGGAATCCTGCGCCGCTGCGGAAAAAGAGTTCAGCGAAGGTGAAGAAGGCTATGAAGAGAATCTGAAGAGCGACGATGCCCTCTTTCTTCAACCCAGGGCCAGGGATTGTTGGCTTCTTAGGTAGGTTCATATTTACCTTACTACGTGGGTTGTTCTCTGTGTTAGCCATTATTGTCCTCAACGATCTCTACATCAATAAAATCTTCGGCATCAACGAGCTCTGGGTTATTGAGTTCGCGAACATCTGCAGGGGCCTCAGGATATGGGATTGCAAGCTTTTCCTTATCTCCTGCAACACCAAGGGCGCTAATTTTCTTCGCCGGGCTAAGGACTGTCTTCTCAGCAGTGGGAATCAAATCTTCATATGCCTTAGAGGTGTTATTAATCGCTTTACCAACGGCGACAATTTTGCCGTGGAGGAGCGTGATGTTCTTCAAGAAGGTCGATGCAACCTTTGTGATGTCATCTGCATTTTCAGCTAACTTATTGCGGGTAAAGATATGGCCAACGGTGCGAAGCAGCGCCATCATGGAAGTTGGAGTAGCGATTGTGACGCCCACCTTAAATGCCTTTTCAAGAACCATCGGATCAAGGCGAAGAGCCTCTGCCAGCAAGGTCTCAAATGGAAGGAAGAGAACTACAACATCTGGGCTACCTGCCGATTTGTGATAACCGCGCTTTGCAAGAGCATCAACATGCTTCAAGAGATCCTTTGTATGTGAAGCGAGGTAATCGTCACGCAGTGATTGATCCTCTGTCGCAAATGCATCGAGGAAGCGCTCAAAAGGAAACTTTGAATCGATAAAGATTCGAGAATTGCCCGGCATCTTCACAGTAATATCTGGAATACCTGAAGAGTCAGCATCTGTTGTAGATCGTTGTGCATCGTATTCAATACCTTCACGAAGACCTGCCTGCTCGAGTAAGAGCTCAAGCTGCGCCTCGCCGAACTTTCCACGTGATTGGGAACTAGAGAGCGCTCCAGCAATTTTGCGAGTCTCATCAAATAGGTTTGTTGATGCGTTGCGCATCTCGTTGATAGTTGAGGTGAGTTCGACCTCTGACTTCACACGCTTCTCTGCAGCATCTTGTGCCTGCACGCGCATACGTTCGACAGTCGCCTTCATCTCCTCCATCTGCGTTGCAATCTTTGCCTGGCTCTCATTTTTGCTTTCGGCATCTTTCAACCGCTCTTCACTCTTCTCAAGCAGAGCCTTTAGAGCAACGAGATCATTGGATGCGGCAGAGCTTTCTGATTTACCGAATCGAAGACCGAGAACAAGGCCGATAGATAAACCAATAAGAAGGACGAGAGATGTAATCAACGCGTTGGACATGGGGCTATCGTCGCAGGGCAGGGTGACAAATCGGCTGATTTCACGGATGCCCAGCGTGGGCCGTACCCTTAGCTCACTATGAGCCTCTCCATTGGAATTGTCGGACTTCCCAACGTTGGAAAATCGACCCTCTTTAACGCCCTGACCAAGAACAACGTCCTCGCTGCGAACTATCCCTTCGCAACTATCGAGCCAAACGTAGGTGTGGTCGGTGTGCCGGATGAGCGCCTAGCAATGCTTGCAACGATCTTCGGTTCAGAGAAACTCCTTCCTGCGGCCCTCTCATTCGTTGATATCGCAGGAATCGTGAAGGGCGCATCTGAGGGTGCTGGCCTTGGCAATAAGTTCCTTGCAAATATCCGTGAAACCGATGCAATCTGTCAGGTAATCCGCGTCTTCACCGATGGCGATGTTGTTCACGTTGATGGTCGCGTAGATCCTTCAAGTGATATCGAAACTATTAATACAGAGCTCGCGCTCGCCGACCTTCAGACAATTGAAAAGGCAATCCCACGCCTTGAAAAAGAGGCGCGCACAGATAAGTCAAAGACGGCTGTTCTGGAAGCGGTTAAAGAGGCAGAGGCGCACCTTCAATCAGGTAAGCCACTTTCGACTTCAAAGGTCGACCTCTCACTTATCTACGAATTGCACCTTCTTACTGCAAAGCCATTCCTGTATGTATTTAACGTGGATGCTGCAGAGCTTGGTGACCAGGAACTTCGCGCGAAGCTATCTGCACTCGTTGCACCAGCTGAGGCAATCTTTTTGGATGCAAAGACAGAGGCAGAGCTTGCAGAACTTCCAGATGAAGATGCCCTTGAACTTCTTGAAGCAGTTGGAATGACAGAGCCAGGCCTTGCAACACTTGCTCGCGTTGGTTTCGACACTCTTGGTCTTCAGACTTACTTAACAGCAGGTCCAAAAGAGGCTCGTGCATGGACAATTCATAAAGGTGACACTGCGCCGATGGCTGCAGGTGTTATTCATACTGATTTCCAGAAGGGCTTTATTAAAGCTGAAATCGTTTCATTCGATGATCTGATGGCAGCAGGATCTATGGCTGATGCAAAATCTGCTGGCAAGGTACGTATGGAAGGCAAGGAGTACGTCATGCACGATGGTGACGTAGTCGAATTCCGCTTCAACGTTTAATTCCTAGTAACTCTTCCACCTGAGTTAGGGCAAAAGCCCTCATTCGCTCACCTGTTGTTCACCTAAGGCGGTGAGCCTATGGTCGTGAAGAACGCTCAAAATAACTTCATCGACCGCGATCTCAGCTGGCTCGACTTCAATACTCGCGTCCTAGAGCTTGCAGAGAATCAGAAACTCCCACTTCTTGAGCGAGTGAAATTCTTAGCGATTTACTCCTCCAATCTCGATGAATTCTTTATGGTGCGCGTTGCTAGTCTGAAGCGCAAAATTGAATATGGAAATAACGATCGATTGATATCAGGTCTCACCCCCCGCGAGTTGTTATCGGCAATTCATAGCAAGGTCAGAACTCTTCAAGATCGAGTCTCTTTTCTTCTCATCAACGACCTTAAGCCACGTTTATCGGAGCAGGGTGTCAAGAGAGTTAGCTGGGATTCACTCTCGGAATCAGAAAAGGCGCCACTTACTGAAAAATTTATACGAGAGATTTTCCCTGTTCTTACGCCACTTGCATCCGACCCAGCGCATCCATTCCCACATATCTCGGGTCTCTCACTTAACTTAGGAATTATTGGTAAGAATAGTAATGATGGTGAAGAACAATTCGTTCGCGTGAAGGTTCCTTCCAATGTTTCGCGAATGGTGCGCATCAACGAGAGTGACTTCTCGTACATCTTGCTCGAAGATCTCATCGCCGAACACCTCCATCTGTTATTACCGGGGGCGAAGATTGAAGAGATTTACTTCTTCCGTGTCACAAGAAATCAAGATCTAGATATCGACGAAGATGATGCTGATGACTTACTCGAATCACTTGAGGAAGAGCTCTCGCGTCGAAAGTTCGGTGCCGCGGTCCGCATGGAAGTAGAGCAAGGTGTTGCGCCTCGTTTACTTGAGAAACTAACTGAAGAGCTAGAGATTGAGTCACACGAAGTCTTCGTTCATAAACCACCGCTAGATTTGACTTATCTTTTTGAAATGTCCGGCATTGATTTGCCCCATCTGAAAGATGCTCCGCTGCGCTCCGTTCAGCCACATCGACTTGAAGATATAGATCGCCACGATGCTGATTCATTCTTTGCAGCAATCCATGAGGGTGAAATTCTCCTCCATCATCCGTATCAAACCTTTACATCAACTGTTACCCGTTTTGTCGAGCTAGCCGCTCAGGACCCAAAAGTTCTTGCTATCAAGCAGACGCTTTATCGAACATCCGGTGATTCTCAAATCATGAAGTCACTGATAGAGGCGGCAAAAGCGGGCAAACAAGTCCTTGCGGTGATTGAACTTCGTGCCAGATTTGATGAGCAGGCGAATGTTCGTTGGGCAAAGAAACTTGAAGATGCTGGGGCGCACGTTGTTTATGGAGTCTTAGGACTAAAGACCCATGCGAAGGCGAGCCTTGTTGTTCGCAAAGAAGATCGTGGTTTAACTGTCTATTCTCATATTGGAACCGGAAATTACAACCCGAAAACGGCTCGAATCTATGATGATCTTGGAATCATGAGCGCTGATCAAATTCTCGGTCAAGACCTCCTGAAACTCTTCAATCATTTGAGCGGTGTGCACTCAGAATCGCATTACTCGCGACTTCTCGTTGCGCCACACGGTATCCGAAAGAGTTTGATTGAAAAGATTGAGAGAGAGCGCCGAAATCATTTGGATGGAAAGCCATCGCAGATTCGCTGGAAGATCAATTCACTTGTAGATAACGAGATGATTGAAGCTCTCTATGCCGCAGCAAAAGATGGCGTACCAATCCAACTCTTCGTTCGTGGGGCTTGCTCCTTCCGCCTGAGCAAGGTTAGTAAGTTCGGCAATGTCCGAATCCGTTCGATTCTCGGTCGCTTTCTTGAACACTCGCGGATCTACAACTTCCACAACGCCGGTAACCATGAATTTTATATCGGTAGCGCTGACATTATGGAACGAAACCTAGATCGTCGCGTTGAGGCGCTCATCCGTGTCGATGAAGAGAGCCACAGAGCAGAGCTTCAAACTATTTTGGAACTTTCCGTTTCTCCGCGCTTTCGCATGTGGGAGATGACTGAAGATGATTCATGGCATTACATCAAGAACGGCCCCGAAGGTAAGCCCTTGGAAGATTTCCAGGAGTATTTCATCGAAAGGTATAAGAAATGATCAGAGCAGCAGGCGCAATAATTTGGCGCGAGAACTCACCTTTTGACCTTGAGGTATTAGTAATTCACCGCCCTCAATATGACGACTGGTCTTTTCCAAAAGGGAAGGTTGACGATGGAGAATCTCCAATCGCTGCCGCATATCGCGAAGTTAAAGAAGAGACTGGCGTTGATGCTGTCTTCGGACAGTATCTTGGAACAACTTCTTATAAGGTGGATGAAAACAAGAAGAAGGTTAAGTATTGGATGGCTCGGGCAAAGAACGACCCAACCCCGTTTATTCCAAATGCTGAAGTAGATAAAATTGAATGGGTTGATTCAAAGACAGCACGTCATTTCCTTACACACGATGAAGATCGTGACCTTCTGGATGATTTTATGTCGAAAGAGCGTTACGCCTCGACTTTAGTACTCCTTCGCCATGCGAAGGCGGTTAAACGCAGCGAATGGAACGATTACGATCTAGATCGCCCGCTCAATAACGATGGTGTGCAACAAAGTCACAAGCTCGTTAAACAGCTAGAGCCGTTCGGAATTCAAGGCATTTACTCATCAGATGCGACTCGCTGCTTCACAACTGTCGAACCATTTTCACAGAGCAGTGGAATCAAGGTAAATGTGGCAAAGGATCTCAACGAAGAAGAGTTTGATAAGAGTTCAAAAATCTCGGTTGAGTATGTGCGACAGGTGATGAAGTTTGAAGGCAATCACTTAGTTTCGGGACACAATCCAATCATTCCTCATGTGCTTTCAAAGATTGCACGCGTTGAATATTCATCTGATGATCTCAGCCCCGCAGATGCATGGATCGTGCACCACCGCGGGGATAAAGTTGTTGCAGTTGAGTTCTTAGCTCGACCTACGATTTAAGCCAATCGAGTCGTTGCAAAACGATTCCTTCACGGAGAGCCCATGGGCATTGAGTTAACTTCTCAATCCCTAGGCTCTCCATTGCTTTCTGGGCAACCATTGCACCAGCAACGATTTGGCGGGCACGGCTCGAGGAGACGCCTGGTAGTTCTGCTCTTTGTGCATGAGTCATTATTTGCAACCGCTGCGTGATTTTCTTGAGCCCCTCTTGTTTAAGATCTTTGCCAAGCTCGGGCAGATAATTCTCTTGAATACGTCGCAGCGTTCTAAAGGTCTTACTTGTTCCGATAGCTGTGCATTTTGAGGTATCGCCCACTTCAGATTTCAAAGTAGATAGCGTCTCTTCTATGTGTTTCTCTAATTTCTTTAGTGATTTTTCACTAAAGGGATCGCCAGACAAGAATTGCCGCGTCATACGGCTTGCCCCTAGCATCACTGAATTTGAATATTGTGGATTCTCTTGATCCCCTCGAGCTATCTCTAGTGATCCGCCACCGATATCGAGAAGCAATACATCTCCGGCAGACCATCCAACCCAACGTCGAACTGCCAAGAATGTAAATCTCGCCTCATCTTCACCAGATAAAACTTCTAAATCAATTCCCGTTTCATCGAGTACAGCTTCCAATACTTTCTCAGAATTATTAGCTTCTCGGATTGCCGAAGTGGCAAATGCGAGAGTTTCATCAATCTTTATTCCACGTGCCTGATTCTTCAGGCGGTTTAGTGTTGCAAGTAGAGTCTGAATTCCATCTGCTGAGAGATCGCCAGAATCAGTAAGAAATTCAGCGAGACGAATCTCTTCCTTAAAACTTTGATATGGCACTGGTGCCGAACCGTGGTGGGCATCCATGATTTGAAGATGAACGGTATTTGAACCGACATCAAGGACTCCAAGGCGCATAGGTGAAGTCTATTCAGCGAAATTTCTATTAGATGAACGAGGCCTAAACAGTCGGCGATTATCTCTAAAGGGGCCTCTAAGGTAAGATTGGCACCTGCACTTCGCACGTAAGTGCCCTTATTTATGGAGTTTCATCTCAATGGCAAAGACCCAAGAACACCTCAAAGACCTGCCTGTAAAGACCCGCGACAGCATCCGTAACGTCGCGATCATTGCTCACGTTGACCATGGAAAGACAACACTGGTTGATGCGATGCTCTGGCAGTCAGGTGCTTTCGCTGCTCACAAGAAGCAGGACGAGGGTCAAGACCGCATGATGGACTCGATGGACCTCGAGCGCGAAAAGGGAATTACTATCCTTGCTAAGAACACTGCGGTTCGCCGTGGTGATTCAGTTATCAACATCATTGATACACCAGGCCACGCTGACTTCGGTGGCGAGGTTGAGCGCGGTCTCGAAATGGTTGATGGCGTTATCTTGCTCGTCGATGCATCTGAAGGACCACTTCCACAGACTCGCTTCGTATTGCGTAAGGCTCTTCAGAAGAACCTTCCAGTTATCTTGCTTATCAATAAGGTCGACCGTCCCGATGCGCGTATCGCAGAGGTTGTCGATGAGGCATATGAGCTCTTCCTAGATCTCGATGCAAATGAAGAGCAGATTGATTTCCCAGTTGTCTATGCATCTGCAAAGAACGGTCGCGCTTCAATGACACGTCCTGCAGATGGCGGATTGCCTGATGAAGAGAACCTCGATGTTCTCTTCCAGGTTATTCAGGACACTGTTCCAGCTCCTGTTTATCATGAGGGTGCACCACTTCAGGCGCACGTTACAAACCTTGACTCTTCACCATTCCTTGGTCGCCTTGCATTGATGCGTATCCACGAAGGAACCCTGAAGAAGGGTCAGTCAGTAATGTGGATCAAGACTGATGGAACACAAGAGCGCGTAAAGATTTCAGAACTACTCATTACTGAAGCTCTCGAGCGCGTTCCAGGACTTGAAGCAGGACCTGGTGACATCGTTGCGATCGCAGGTATTGAAACAATTACATTGGGTGAGACTCTTGCAGATCTCGAGAACCCACATGCACTTCCATTGATCAAGGTTGATGAGCCATCAATCTCGATGACAATTGGTATCAACACTTCTCCTCTCGCAGGAAAGTCAGGAAAGTTGCTTACAGCTCGTCAGGTGAAGGATCGCCTCGATAAGGAGCTCATTGGTAACGTTTCACTTCGTATTCTCAATACAGAGCGCCCAGATGCGTGGGAAGTTCAGGGACGTGGTGAGCTTCAGCTCGCTGTTCTCGTTGAAATCATGAAGCGCGAAGGCTTCGAGCTCACCGTTGGTAAGCCACAGGTTGTTACAAAGACAATCGATGGCAAGCTACACGAGCCAATGGAGCGTTTAACTATTGATGCACCTGAAGATTACCTCGGCGTTCTCACACAGTTGATGGCGCTTCGTAAGGGTCGCATGGAGCAGATGGTTAACCATGGCACTGGTTGGATCCGTCTTGAGTACAAGGTTCCATCACGTGGTCTCATCGGTTTCCGTACCGAGTTCCTTACAGAAACTCGCGGAACAGGTCTGCTCCACCACGTATTCGATTCATACGAGCCATGGTTCGGTGAACTTCGTACACGTGGAACAGGATCACTTGTTTCAGACCGTATGGGCGCAGTTACTTCATATGCACTTCAGGGTGTTCAAGAGCGCGGAACAATCTTCGTCGAGCCAGGCGATGAGGTTTACGAGGGCATGGTTATCGGTGAGAACTCACGTTCTGACGATATGGATGTTAACTGTGTTCGCGAAAAGAAGCTTACAAATATGCGTGCTTCAGGTACCGATGATTCTGAAAAGTTGATTCCACCTAAGAAGCTCAACATGGAAGGTGCTCTCGAATTCTGTCGTGAAGATGAATGCGTTGAGGTAACTCCAGCGGTTGTTCGTATCCGTAAGGTTGTTCTTGATGGTGCAGAGCGTGCTCGCGCAACATCTCGTGCGAAGAAGAGCAATCAGTCTTAATTAGTTCATAAACGAAAAAGGGTTGATCCGGCGCTAACAATCGCGCCTATATCAACCCTTTATTCGTTTCTCAGCCAGCTAAGACCGTAAATACAAATTCTAGGCGCGATTGTTAGCGCCGAATTTAGTATTTCGGTCGGTAACATTGCATCTATGAAGCGCACAATCATTTCGTTGGCATCCCTCGCATTGTTGTTAGTGCCGGTCAATACGGCGTTTGCGCATGCTGGGTTGGTTTCGGCGAATCCGGCGGCGAATAGTTCTGTGACGGTGATGCCAAGTGAAATTTCGCTAACATTTACTGAAGATTTGATGGTGCTCGGCGAGAAAGATGTGAACTCCATTTCTCTCAACATGATGGATGGTCCAGAGGTAACGCTGACAGATGTAAAGGTTGATGGCGCGGTTCTCTCTGCAACAGTTCCTGCAGGCGAATACGAATCAGGCACCTATGAAGTTTTCTACAAGATCGTCTCTGCAGATGGCCATAAGTTAAGCGATAGCTACTCATTCTCACTCAATGGACCAACTCTCTATACAGCGCCAAATCCTGTGGCTGAGAAGGGCGATGGAGTTCTGCCGCTTCCTATTGTTGGCGCAATTGCCATAGTGGTCATCCTTGGTGGATTCTTCGCACTCCGCGCCCGTAACCGTAAGCGCTAGCGGGGATTTGTCGCCCGCTTAGGGTTGAATTCGTACTATGAGTAAAGCGGCAGCGGGTTCAGGGTTACGCCTTGTAGCCAACCCGATTACTCGCCCGCAACTCACCTTCGACGATCAGCAGAAATCTGCCATCGCTCACCGTGGTTCACCACTGATTATTCGTGGAGCAACCGGCACAGGTAAGACAACAACCCTTATCGAATGTGCCATTGATCGTATTCGTACCGGCGCTGCCGCAGATTCAATTCTTATCCTTGCATTCGGCCGCGAACGTGCATCAGAGATTCGCGATGCGATTGTGGTTGCATCCGGTGGAACTGTTCAAGAACCCGTCTCGCGCACATTTCACGCACTTGCATATTCAATTCTGGCGATGACATCGGGTGAGACCTTCCGTGAGACGGTCTTGATCTCTGGCGCAGAACAAGAGGCATTTATCAAGGTCTTACTTGAAGGCAATATCGCAGATGGCGTTGATTGGTGGCCGACAGATCTCCGTAAAGATCCTGGCGCAGTTGAAGAGATCGTTATGGGGGAACCGCTTCTTACCCAAGGATTTATCCGTGAACTCCGCGACTTGATGATGCGTGCAACAGAGCGCGGATTAACACCGATAGATCTTCGCGAAAAAGGCGAACGCCTCAAAGAACGTTTCTGGAAACCAGCTGCGCAATTCTGGCAGCAGTACCTTGAGGTCTCTGCAAATATGGATACTGGCGCAGGTGATGCCAAGATGCGCATCGACCCATCAGAGATTATTAATGCAGCAATAGCTCACTTGAAGCGCAACCCAGATCTCCTTGAAAGCCTGCGTAAGCGCTTTACGACCATCATGGTCGATGAATTCCATGAGACCGACCCTGCGCAGCGACGCCTTCTTGAACTCTTAGCAGGTCAGGATTTCGTTGCAGTCGTCGATCCACAATCATCTGTCGGTCGCTTTCGCGGCTCTGATCCAGATGGGGTCAATCAATATCTCGACCGCGCCATCAGCGGTGCGACTACAGTCACTCTTACTGAAAATCACCGCGGAGCTCCATCAAAATATGCAGTCGAACTTCGCTCTGAGGCAGAAGAGGCGCAATATATTGCCTACAACATCAAGCGAGCACACTTAATCGAAGGCATCGCTTACTCAGATATGGCGATCATTCTCCGTGCCCATAATGCAACGGCGACAGCTATTCGTAGAGCGCTAGGGCAATCTGGAATCCCTGTTGCAGGTGACCGTGAAGCGATCGCATCAAATGCAGCCATTGCGCCTTTCCTATTACTGGCTCGCATTGCAGCAGGTATCGAAGGGCTCACGCTAGAAAATTGCGAACGTCTACTACTCGCTGAATTTGGTGGCGCTACCTCTATCTCACTTCGAAGAATTCGTACCTCGCTTCTCAAATCTCGCAACGATGTTACTGATATCCGTACCGGAACCGAGATGATTATCGATGCCCTCGAAAAGGGCGATATTCCTATCGAAGAGAGCGCAGAACTTCGCCGCATCCACGATCTCCTCGCATCCGCACGTAAATCTCTACGGAAGAAGAACGCATCAATCCATGATCTTCTCTGGGCAATCTGGTCAGAGGCTCGCAATGCAGAGAACCAACTGATCTCTGAAGCGTGGCAACGAGCAGCGCTCCGTGGTGGTTCACGTGGAGCTTCTGCCGATCGCGATCTCGATGCAATGGTGCAACTCTTTGACTCTGCTGCCCGCCATATAGATCGCATGCCGGGGGCTCATCCAAAGATTTTTCTCAATGAAATATCTCAAGAGAATATCGTCTCTGACCTCATTACAACGAAGGGCGTTCGTCCTGATGTAGTTGAACTCCTAACGGTTCACTCAGCTAAAGGCCTTCAATTTAAGCGCGTCTTTGTCGCTGGCATCCAAGAAGGTATTTGGCCCAACCTCAAGCAGCGCAGCACGCTGCTCGGTGCAGAAAGACTCGTCGAACGTGAACGTCATGGTGAAGAGTTGGCACAGGTAGCGCTCGATCTCATCACCGCGCAATCACTCGCCGAAGATGAAAAACGCCTCTTCCATGTGGCAACTACTCGTGCCAGCGAAGAGCTCCACATCACCGCAGTTACCCGTGAAGAAGATTCGCCATCAGCATTCTTCCTTGAGGCATCAGAATCAGATGCCTTCTCGACCATTGAATTTAACGATGCACGCCCACTCACAGCAAATGCACTCGTTGCATCACTTCGCCGATCACTTGCAACAGAGAAAGGCGATCTCGCTGCATCTCTTCTGGCAACGCTCGCCTCATCCGAAATCGCAGTTGCCGACCCTGATAACTGGCTTGGCGCACATCCCCTCACAACAGAGGCCCCACTCTTTGATGAGAGCGAGCTGATTCCTATCTCGCCAAGTGCCGCCGAATCATTTGAAAAGTGTGGCCTTAAGTGGCTCCTTGAGCGCAATGGTGGATCAGATGGAGATTCAACGGCGCAGCTCTTGGGATCAGTAATCCATGAATATGCACGTATTAAGGTCGAAGATCCCGCAATTACCGACCAAGATTTATATACCTCGCTCGATAAGGCATGGCCGTTGATTACAGAATCCACCGGATGGATCAGCAAGTTACAACTTCAACGCGCGCAGAAGATGCTTGAACGATTTGCTCAGTACCACCGCACATCAACCCGCGAGGTAGAGGGCGTTGAACTCACCTTTGAATTTGAACTCGGTCGAGCAAAGGTGCGCGGTTCAGTCGATCGCCTTGAGGTAGATGGTGATGGCAAGTACTTCGTTGTGGACTTTAAGACCGGAAAAGCAATCGGCAAGAAAGAAGCTGCAGAGAACCTTCAATTAGCCTGCTACCAATTAGCAGTAGTCCTCAATGGATTTGAGAAGAAGTTTGATTCGCCTGAAATCTCAGGGTCGCATCTCGTCTTCCTTGGTCACGATACAAAGGAAGTCGCCACTCGCGAGCGTCCACCGATAGTTGTAGAAGATGTCACGACGCATCTTAGTTTGATTGCAGATCAGATGGCAGCCCCAACATTTATCGCAAAGAAGAATGATTTCTGTAGCTACTGCCCTGTGAAGAGCTCATGCCCAGTCCACCTTCAGGGAAGGTCGGTGATTGGATGAGTACTGCAATGAATGAGAAGTACACACCGCAACAAGTTGCACATTTTATCCAGTTGATCGATCCAAAGTTCCCATCACCAAGCGATGAACAATCAAAGATCATCTCGATCAAGAGCAACCCGCTCGAGCCAGCAGTTGTCATTGCAGGAGCGGGCTCGGGTAAGACAGAGACAATGGCATCTCGCGTTGTTTATCTCGTTGCTAACGGCTTTGTCCGACCGGATCAGATTCTCGGCCTCACCTTTACTCGTAAGGCTGCCGGCGAACTTAATCTGCGTATTCGAAAGCGCCTCGGCCAATTGGCAAAGGGAATGGAGAAGAGCGGTATAGAACGCCCCTTTTTAAGCCTCGATACCTCTGTCACGACCTATCACTCATACGCTGGCCGCATCCTCTCAGAACATTCCATCCGCCTTGGAATCGATGCCGATTCACAGCCGCTCGGTGAAGCCGCTCTCTGGATGATGGCCAATCGGATTGTCCGCAATTGGGATGAAGATGGTTTTACAAATGAGAGTTCAATTTCGACTGTTGTCGAGGATCTACTCGGTCTCACATCACAAGCTCTAGAGCACCAAGTAACGAGCGATCAGATTGTTGACGAAGATACGAAACTTCTTGCTGAACTCTCTCGAATGGGTGGCCCAACTAATGAGGGCGTCCGTAAGGCAGCCCTCACATCGCAACAACGTATCGGCCTCGTTGCCATGATGGATAAGTTCCTTGAGCAGCGTCGCACCAGTGGTCAGCTCTCATTCGATGATCAGATTGCTCTATCTGCACGAATCGCACAATCCTTCCCAGATGTTGGCGCAATTGAACGTGCGAAATATCCAGTTGTTCTCCTCGATGAATATCAAGACACATCACATTCTCAGGTGCGCCTACTCTCTACTCTCTTCGGCGGCGGCCATCCAGTGACAGCAGTTGGTGATCCATGTCAGAGCATCTATACATGGCGTGGTGCAGCAGCGGGAACCATCGGAGCATTTAATAATTACTTCCCTAAGTCATCACCGTTTGCAGGTGAACTTCAATACAACTTATCGACCACCTATCGCAATGATCAGAGCATTCTCGATGTCGCAAATATCATCTCTGAGGGAGTGCGAAATAACGATGGCGTAAAGGTCGAGCCACTACGTGCTCGTCCAGGCGCCGGCGCAGGAGCGCTTACCTGCGGAATTTTTGAAAACCTTGAGGCAGAGGCGCAGGCCATTGCCGAGTACTTCACGCCTCTCTGGCAGGGTAATCAAAGCGCCCTAAAACCAATGACTTTCGCTGTCTTGGTACGTAAGAAGTCACAGATTACATATATTGAAGAGGCGCTTACTGCCGCGAATATTCCATCTGAAGTTCTCGGACTCGGTGGGCTCATCCACGTTCCAGAGGTTGCAGATATCGTTGCGCTTCTTAAGGTAATCAATTCACCTGACGCCGGTGGGGCGTTGATGCGCCATCTCACCGGTCCACGCATCAATCTCGGTCCACGCGATATTGCAGCGCTTGGTCGTTACTCACGTAGCCGTGCTAAGAGTGAAGGTTCGGATAACCGCACCCTTGTTCAGAACATCATCGCGGGCAATCCACTCTCATCAGATAACGATGATCAGATTGCTGGATCTCTCATTGATGCACTCGATGAGATTGATAAGGCAAATGCTCGCGATTTCTCATCTTCAGGATATTCACGCCTCGTGCAATTTTCATCTGACCTACGCAGACTTCGTTCGCGCGCATCAGCTTCGATTACAGATCTCATCCTCGAGATCGAGCGATACCTCAACCTCGAAGCCGAGGTGATGTTACGTGAAGAGGGTATCCATGGACGTCGCCACCTTGATCGCTTCCTTGATGAGGCAAGTAAGTTCGCGCGTTCAGGTGGATCGCTCAATGGATTCATCCAATGGCTCGATGTAGCAAGCGAGGAAGAAGGTGGCCTCAAAGCCGGCGCCCCAGATGTTGATTCAAGCGTCGTACAGATTCTTACAATCCACATGTCTAAGGGCGCTGAATGGGATGTTGTTGCTATCCCAGGATTAACTGAGGGTACATTCCCTTCAAAGAGCTCTAGAAGCCCTGAAAACTGGGTATTTAACGAACGCTTTATCCCATTCGCGCTACGTAGTGATGCTCACGTGGTGCCACAACTCAACCTTTCGCAGATTTCAACTAACTCTGATGCCAATAAGGCACTTGATGCTTACAAGGATAATTGTTCTCGCTACCGTTATAGCGAAGAGATTCGCCTTGGTTATGTTGCAGTCACTCGCGCAAAGTCGCACCTCTTCTGTTCTGCCTCATATTGGGGAGAAGGCGTCAAGCCGCTAGCGCCATCGGTTCTCTATCGCAGCGTTGAAGAGATTGCACGTACCTCAGGAACAGTCATTGATGAGCTTGAAGCTCCTGCAACAGATGCCCGTAACCCACAGGAAGATATCGAAATCACCGCGACCTGGCCACGTGATCCACTAGGAGCTCGTCGTGCTGCATTTGAAAGCAGCGTTGCTAAGGTGCGCTCTGCTCAAGCGGTACCACTTGGAACAATTACAGGCGATGCTGCAGTGACATCATGGGTAGAAGATGCCGAGGCGATTATTCGTGAGAACTCTGAGTTCCGTGGCAACGGCCTTGATGTCCCACGTCCTATCCGAATGTCTCCATCCTCAATTATTGCTATGAAGAAGAACCCAGAGGAATTTGCTCAGAGCGTACGTAGACCTATGCCACGCGCCCGCGATGAGTATTCATCTCGGGGAACAGCTTTCCACTTATGGATTGAGAAGCATCTCAAGGGCAGTTCGATCTTTGATGATGATGATTTCGATCTCCTTGCACCCATCGAAGAAGATCGCACCCTAGAAGAGCTCAAGAGCAAGTGGCTTGAATCTGAGTGGGCGCCTCGCACCGCATTCGATGTTGAAGTGCCATTTGAGACTGTGATTGCAGGAACTCTTGTCCGTGGTCGAATCGATGCAATTTATAAGACAGAGCAGGGCTTTGAGGTAGTGGATTGGAAGACTGGTTCTACCGTTCTCGATGAAGATTCTGCAATTCAGCTCGCGCTCTATCGTTTGGCATGGGCTGACTTAACAAAGGTTCCGGTCGAGAGCGTCACTGCAGCATTCCACTATGTTCCAACTGGTGTTACCGATCGACGCTCAAACCTGCTGAGCCTTGATCAACTTACTGCGCTCTTAAGCTAGATATCGATCGATATGGGGCGGTGATCGCTCATCGCCATTTGAGGTGCGACTACTTCTACGGATTGCAGATCTAAGCCGCCACGTAAGAGGATGTAATCGAATGAGATTGCAGGCTTCCAGGATGGATATGTCAGCGCATCAGTTGCGCGCCTCCATCGAGTAAGGCGCGTTGGCAATCCCCACGGCAAATTGAAATCTCCAACAAGTGCAACCTTTGTGGAAGTTTCCTTCTCTAGCTTCTTCGCCCAGCGAGTTACCTTTAAGAGTTGAAAGATATTTACAAATGGAACGAAAGAGAGATGGACATTAATGATGGTCCAACCATTTTCTAATACAGCTGCAAGTGCAACGCGAGGTTCATCTTTGACATAGAAAGGCGCAACCTTTCCTTTCTCATTTGCAACAAGAAGTGGAAGGCCAATCCATGCCTTGCCGAGCTCTAGCCTTAGCCACTTCTGCACTGGAATCTTTGAGACGATTGAGATTCCGTAATACTCACCTTGATTATCGAGATCGGAGAGTGTGAGCACTTGCTGCTCGCGAGAATCGAGCTTGCGCCATTTCACACCAGGCGTGCCCTTAATTGCAGGAGCGAACCCCCACCAGTTCGCCCCCATTGCATCTGCAACGACAAGGGTTTGATTGATATTCATTGAACGGGGGAGTCGATAGTCAATCTCTTGGAGGGCCATGACATCGCTACCCAAAAGGGCCACAGCTGCCGCAACATCAGCTTTTTCAGCGGGGTTGAGGCTCTGGCCGTGCAGGAAATTCCATGATGTGAGGCGCATGGGGTAAGGCTAGTTCAACGCCATGGCCTCTGAACTTTGAATGGCTAGTAACCTCCACCTATGAGCGCGATTCCACAGAAGAGTTCCTTGATGGATCGTGCTGGAGATTTGCGGAGCAATCCCGCTCGAATCGAAGAGCTCTGGCGCTCAGCCAAGATCATCGAGGTCGGCAAAGGCCGGATCCGAAGCACAGTCGATGGCCCCACCTTTATTCCATCGATAGAGGCAATTGGGGGAGAGCGCTACTTCCTCGGATTCGACCGGGCAACCGATACTCCTTACTTTGCATGGGCGTCAGGCGCGGTCGTATCTGATGTTGAGGATTACTTAACGCTACGTGAATTAGCAGGCGGTCTCTCTCCACTGCACTTAGAAATTTCAATGCATGCCATTGCTCTCTCTAATTGGCATGATGCACATCCCCATTGTTCAAAGTGCGGCGCGCCCACTCGTGTTGATCTAGCGGGTGCTGCACGTAAATGTGATGTGGATGAAAGCCAGCATCATCCACGAACCGATCCAGCGGTAATCGTTCTCATTAAAGATCGCGCAGATCGAATCCTTCTTGGTCATCAACCGGTTTGGCCTGATGGTCGCTTCTCAACTTTTGCAGGATTTCTCGAGCCAGGTGAAACTTTTGAACACTGTGTTGCACGTGAAGCCTTTGAAGAATCTGGCGTAAGACTTTCAGAGATTAAATATCTTGGTTCACAACCGTGGCCATTTCCGGCAAGCATCATGATTGCCTTTGAAGCTGTGACAGATGCACCAGATGATGCGCGCCCTGATGGTGAAGAGATCACAGAGGTGAAGTGGTTCTCTCGTGAAGAGCTCAAAGCCGCCGCTGAAGATGGTTCACTCTTACTCCCACCTACCGTCAGCGTTGCCCGACGAATGATTGAAGGCTGGCTAGGTGCGACAGAGCTCGATAAAAGTAAGTTAGCTGGCGAGACATGGCGTTAGACGATTTCGCGCCGTCAACGCTAGATGCCGCAAAGATTCTTGAAGCGCTCGATGACGACCAGCGCGCAGTAGCCCTTGCTACTCGTGGCCCGGTCTGCGTTATCGCAGGCGCTGGCACTGGAAAGACGAGAGCAATTACTCACCGAATCGCATATGCATCGGCAATCGGCACGATGGATCCGCAGAAGGTACTTGCACTGACATTTACCGCTCGCGCCGCAGGTGAGATGCGGGCACGACTTCGCACCCTAGGCGTTCCGACCGTTGCCGCAAGAACTGTGCACTCTGCAGCGTTAAAGCAGCTCCTCTTCTTCTGGCCGACAGTCTTTGGTGGTCGCGCTCCGGATCTCATTACATCCAAGGGAAGCTTTATTACTGAAGCAATCCGCCGGGCTGATCTGACTTCAGTCATCTCATCTCATAACCGCGATCTGATGCGCGATATCGCAACTGAAATTGAGTGGGCAAAAGTTTCACAGGTATCTCCTGAAGATTTCATTGATGAGATTTCAAAGCGTTTGATTAAACCACGTGTAAATCCAGAACAACTCGTACAGCTCTACACCGCTTACGAGTCCATTAAGAAACAAGAGCTCGCAATCGATTTCGAGGATGTTCTCTTGCTTACTTCCGCGATGCTCGAAGAAGAGCGCGATGTCCGTGAACGAGTTCAAGATCAATACCGATATTTCACAGTTGATGAGTATCAAGATATCTCGCCTGTGCAGCAACGTCTTATTAACGCATGGCTTGGAACCCGTAGCGACATCTGTGTTGTCGGAGATCCCGCTCAGACTATTTACTCATTTGCTGGCGCAACTCCCGTCTTCTTAAATACATTTACTCAACGCTTTCCAGAGGCGCAGGTCATTCGCCTTAGCACCGGGTATCGCTCCACACCCGAAATTACATTTGCCGCCAACTCAATTCTGCGCGCCGGAACAATGGGGCAGGAGCTTGTCGCCTTTAACAGCCACGGCAGCAAACCATCGGTTCAGGGCTTTAAAGATGAGCAATCTGAGATCGCTGGAATTCTCTCTGATATCAAGGTTCTTCTCACTGGTGGAGTCCAGCCCCAAGAGATAGCAGTTCTCGCTCGTACCAATGCGCAGTTATCTGCGGTAGAGCGCGCAATGAATCGCGAAGGTATTCCATATCAAGTTCGTAATACCGAGCGATTCTTCGATCGCACCGATGTTCGCGATTTTCTTAAGCAGGTCCGTCAGGCATCTGTTATTCCCGCCGAGGGCAGTGATTGGATCGATGAGCTGCGTTCTATCGCACAACCATTCTTAACTGGTGAATCCATCGATGGCATCGCAGCCTTGCTTCACCTTGGCCGCGAACTCAATGAGAATCCCAACTTTGCGCCGAAGACCCTCCGCGGATACCTGCGAGAGGTAGAAGATCGCGTTCAGCAGAACAATCCACCAACGATGCCGGTCATAACCCTGGCAACGCTCCATGCAGCTAAGGGTCTCGAATGGGAGCGCGTCTATCTCATCGGCGCATCTGAAGGAATTCTTCCGCTCACTAACTCGGGAACCACCCTTACCGATGCAGTGATTGCAGAGGAGCGTCGCCTCTTCTATGTGGGCATGACTCGCGCAAAGGCAGACCTACACATCACCTATCGAGCCGAGCCTTCACGTTTCTTAGCTGAATCCACGCTCATTTAGAGGCTTTAGCACCTTCTCGCCTCATCTCGCATTTAATTACCTTGCGAGTAACAGCGCCCCTCCTCTATCCTTTCCACTCTTACGAAAATCGTAAGAGCTTAAGTGAAGGGAAGAGCGAATGTCACAGACTCTCGTTCTCACAGCTGGCGTATCACGCACAGCTGCAACTTCACATGCTCACACAACTTCTGCCAACTTTGCGCGCACTCATAAGCGCAATTGGCCCACAGCTACAAAGTCAGCGTTCTACGCCAACTTTTATGCAGTGGATGAGGCCACAGGGGCAACTATCGGCTAACCGATAAATGCAAACAACGGCCTCGTAAATCCACTCAAGGATTTATCGGGGCCTTTTTTATTTCCCAAAGAACTAAAACAACTAATCGAGATGAAAGCAAAGAAAAGGATAAGGAGGTAGGGGCGATGACCGTTCTCTACAGCGAACTACAGGTAGCAGGTTGGACAGATCAATACATTGGACTTGGAGATGTCACATATACATCTGATAACGCCAAGGCCTTCACGCTGCCCTGCCATAACGCAGACCCTGAGACCTTCTTCGCCGACTCTGATCTCGAGATTGCCTTTGCGAAGTCACTCTGCGGTTCATGTCCTATGAAGCTCGCATGCCTTGAAGGCGCCATCGATCGCGCTGAGCCATGTGGTGTCTGGGGTGGCGAGTTAATTGAAGATGGGGCAGTCATCGTGCGTAAGCGCCGTCCAGGTCGCCCACCACGTCAGGTGATCGCAGCTTAATTTCTATTAAAGAAAGTTAATAAGCACAACCGCAGAGTGGATGGCGAGCAATCGCCACCACCTGCGGCTCTGTAAGCCGTTGAAAGTTAATAAAAGAAACCTCACCGATACTCGTATTGCGAGTGGCGCCTCCGTCATCTGAATCGCTCGTTCGGTCGATAAAGTTAAGAATATGCATCGCGGCAATTGATGCGACGTAGTGAGCGGTATATGCGGGCAGTTCACTGACCTCATTGATAGGAATTCGCTCAAGGCGCGTAAATCCAAAGTTATCTATCTCGTAGAGCGACAAGCATCGAATACAGGGAGTTTCACCCGGAATCACCATTGGCCCGACCGCAATCTCATCTCCAATGGGTTTATGAATAACAAGGTGCGGCAAGCATTTATTCGACCATTCGACAAGGCTTTCGGGATCGCAATCACCGTAATGAACAATCGCTAAAGGGCGTGAAGTGTCGAGGTCATATCGACTCGATGAATCAATAGGAAAGAGTGATAAGGCTCTGCGTGCAGATTCACATCTCTCATAGAAGTTAAGCCCCAAATCATCGCCAGTAATCGCCCCAAAGCCAACATCAGTACTCTCAATGATTGATCTGTAATGGCGATCCGCAAATCGAACTCGTGTGACTCCGCTTGTGAGAAGTATCGAATAGAGGAGTGTGATGACGCGAGAGCGACCAGAGAGAACGATCGGATATTGCGAACGTGCCGCAACAATTGAAGTTCCGCCATCTCCTGAACCATCAATCCACTCGGATTGTGCGAGTTCTGGTTCGCATCTCACTCGCAAATGGTTCGCGGCGATATCGCTCTCACTAATTGATTCGAAGTATCTCTTTGGTGCGCTCAATTGAGCACGTTGATGATTAAGGAAACCGTTAATCGCCAAACTTTCGATAAAGCGCTCGAGCTCATTACGCACCTCAGTTGAAACATGAGCGAGTGGATCGATTCCAAGAGCTAATTGGGTGAGCGCAGTGCGTTGATATGCAGATGTGACGGCGGCAACACGGCCAGAGGTTCCGATGTAGTAACGAGTGGGTAATCGTCGATCATTGAAGAGGGAGCAACCACGGATGAGCGTGTAGCGAGCAGGTGAGTTGAGCGATGTGTGATGAGCCATGGGCGATGATGAGCGCGAAGCAGTTGGCGAGATCACCGCACTGCTTTGAACTGTGGAGCGAGCGCACATTCATTAACTCATCGTGGAGAAAAGAAGAACCCCCCGCGTATTATGCGAGGGGTTCAGCTACGTTCTTTGTTTGGGTGCTTATCGCGCCAAACGTGGTGTTAGGAAAGAGTTACTGTGCCTTACCGAGGATACGGTTGACCTTGGTACCGCAGACTGGGCAGATGCCCTGTGCCATGCGACGACCTGAGTCAGAGACCTTTACAGTTCCCTCGAAGTCACGCTTCTCCTTGCACTTAACGCAGTAAGCGTCACCCTTGTATGTCTCTGCCATGATTGCCTCCAATCGGCGCCACCGAGTTATGCGGCGTGCGCGTATTGGTTGAAACCATACTCCGACCCACGCTCAAATACGCGTAAGCAAGCGCAAATTTGTGGGCAATCTTTAGGGGTGTCACGCCGAGCTTTTTCAGCTCGACTAGCCCTTCGCGCCGAGCTTTTTCAGCTCGACGGGGTCGAGCATCGCCCGTTCAGCCGCCTCCCAGCCGTCGAGATAGGCGCTGGCGAGCTCAGAATCCTCAAAACGGGCCAAGGTATCGGTGAACTCCTGGCCGTGATCGCTCCATTGGAGGTGGATCGCCTCATGGAAGAGGACATAGTCGAGGGCGTAATCAGGGGCGAGCTTGAGGCGGTCAGAGATACGGATAGTGCGGTCGACGCTCGTACATGAGCCCCAGCGCTCGCGCATTGGGCGCCAAGAGATGCTGGCGGGACGAGCGGTGATTTCGGGGGCTAATTCAGTGAGGAGGGCGTCGATGCGCTCGGCAAGGGCCTGCTCGCTCGGGGTCTTGGCAGCTTCACGGCCACGGATGATGGCGATTAGCTCAGGGACGACCTGGGCCTCCTCCGCCTTGCTCATTCTGGCCGGCAGTGAGATGACGATCCGTCCACCTTGGCGGTAGGCAGAGGCTGATTTCTTTCGACGGGCCGAGCGGATGACCAGGATCTCGCCCTCTGTAATTCCAGGGAGAGTAGGCGCCTCATCTTCAGCCATGCGCGCTCCAATCTCTCGACCTTACCTTGAGGAATTGTAGGTGTGAAACGCTGAATCGTTATTTGCACACACGGTAATTTCTGCGTACTTTGCGGTTACGAAGTCCTCGGATAACCGTTTGATATCTGCAAGGGGAAGGCAGATATTAGATGTGGCCCCGGGGACTTCGCTTTTCTCCTGAAAATTTAGGGATGCCCCTACTTCGATAGTTAAATCAAACCTGAGAGATCATCAGGAATCTCAGTCGATGCCAAGAAGAGATCCGGCGCAAGAAGTTCAGTAGCGCTAGGAAGAATTCCACTCCAGATCTGATCGCGTGCAGATGTTCCCTTCAATTCACGGACGCGGCTCCAGAAGGCGCTCGCTTCACGTGCAAGTCTTGGTGAGACCTCAAGTCCCAACATTGTTTTAAAGAGTTGCTGTGATGGCGCACTAGTTGCGCGCTTACGTCGATGAAGTTCGCGAAGTGCAGTAATTGATGGAATGCGATCTCCTGCTGCAAGAGTTGCGACATCATCAGCCCAACCATCTACAAGTGCAAGCACAGTTTCTAATTTTGAAAGTGCAGCGCGTTGTGAATATGTCTCTTCAGGAGTAAAGATTCCTGAATCAAGGCTAATTGTGAAAGATTCTTCACCACTTGCATCGCCGAAACCTTGCATCGCCTCTTCTGCCTGGCGTTGAATTGCATCGAGGTCGATACGAATTCCTGCACCATATTCAACAATTGCGCTGCGAATATAAGAGACAATCCATGGATTATGTTCAAATAAACGAGCAATAGCTCCTTCACGTAAAGCATGGAATAAGTAAATCTCTGTCTTTGCAATTTCTGTATCTGCTCCCCACGCCTCAATATTTTCAGGGATCAAGAGTGAGCGAGCTGGTTGAAGAATGGGAAGGCCAGCATCGTGTGCACCTGTTGCCGTCGTTGCGATGCCACCAATTGCCTGACCAAGCTGAGTTGCAATCATTGAGCCTATAAATGAGCGTAATAGGCCAGCAATTGCCCCTATAGGTGCAGCGCCCATCTGCTCTTCAAATTCGCTTCCAGAGCCGGCAACTGCTTCATCTAGGAGGCGAGAGATTGCTGAGCTCAGACCAGTTGCAAGT
Organism: Candidatus Nanopelagicaceae bacterium; assembly: GCA_947454735.1. Lineage (GTDB taxonomy): Bacteria > Actinomycetota > Actinomycetes > Nanopelagicales > Nanopelagicaceae > Planktophila. The sequence continues at coordinate 27,638 of CANGLK010000006.1, read as the reverse complement.
GGCTCCATCGTTGCCTGCCATCCTGGCAGGGTCTCATCAATCCAATCCAGGCGGCTAATTGCACGAGGCGCAGAAGATGGTGTTGCTGGAAAATCTGTCGCTTCATTGAGCCAGATATCTGCGATCTCGCAGGCATTATTCACTGCAGTCACATCATTTGTTCCAAGTGGTTGAGAGCCCTGGGCTGTGACAAATTTCTTTCCTGTATCGCGCACTGGTGCGATGGGAAGTGCTTCCTGACTTGCGCCACCGAAGAGTGCGCCGAGTCCCGCCATTGGAAAACCTGCACCAGGGTTGATACCGAGCTGTTCAAACTGTTCTTTGATCTGCTCTTGCATCTGACGCATCATCGCTTCGAGGTTCTCTTTATTTTCGCGGTCAGCGCCATCGCCATCATCAGGTGTAAATCCAAATGGCACCATCGCATGACCCCCATCGTTTGAGTAAAGATTAAATCTATCTTGGAGGTAGAACACCGTTAACCGGCACTTTCTTCCCGTGGGCACTACTCTATTTCTATGCACACACTCCTCGCGACCTTTAGCCCGCTGGCCGCGTCTTCAGCCTTCACCGCCTTGATCTGGTGGCTCGTACCTCTTGCAGGGGTCTTGGGGGCAATTGGCTATGTTCTCTGGGTCTCTCAATTTAAGAGGAAATTCGAGAAAGGAACTTCGCGTTCAGTCAACCAATTTGAACGCTTCCAGAACTCGTTCCGCAACGATGATTCACAGAAATAGCACTCTTCGCTTCTCGCGGACACCTGCACTCATCCGCTTCTTCTTAATCGCCTCAATTCTTATCGCTCTGATTGCACCAATGAACTTTGTATTAATTACACCTGGACCTGCAACTTCGCTATTTCCAAAAGTGCTAACAATTAAAGATTCGCAAGGTGTAAGAAGTTATCCAGTGAATGGACAGATCAATCTCTTAACTATCTATATCACCAACCCTGAGACCGATGTATATGGTGCTCAAGTCGTAGGGTGTTGGGCATGGGGTGATTGTGCGGCCATGCCACGTTCTGACTGGTATCACGATGGTGCAACTGATGAAGCTGAGACAAAGAGTGGAACGAAAGATATGGTGCAATCTCAAAACGTTGCACTGATTGCAGCACGTGGTGTGATTGCTCGTAAATTTCCTACGGTGGACATTTCTCAGATCAAGGATTCTTCAATCAAAGTTTCACTTGAAAATACTGGCGGCCCAAGTGGTGGCCTCGTCTTCACCCTAGGTCTTGTTGATTTATTAACTCCTGCAGACCTCTTGCAGGGACGCAATATCGCAGGCACCGGAACAATTGCTAAAGACGGAACAATTGGTGCAATAGGTGGAGTAACCGAGAAGATTCTCGGCGCAAAGAAAGCAGGAGCATCAATCCTCTTTGTTTCGAAAGAGAATTGCAGCGAGCTTCCAACCCGGGTTGAGGACATCACCGTTATTGCGATCGAGAAAATTGACCAGGCAATTGACTACCTAAAGAGCCCCTACGCCGGGGAGGCAAAGGGTAAGAAAGGGGTTAATTCTGCAGGAATTCGTGGGTGCGCTAGCGTAGGAGCATGAATCGCAATCGCACACCGCTAGCCGTCACAGTAGGAATTCTTGTAGCCCTCGGAGCGCTCTTCGTCTCCTTGAGTGGTTTCTATATCGACTGGCTCTGGTTTAAATCTGTCGACTTCACATCGGTATGGAACAAGGTTCTGACAACAAAGGTCGAGCTCTTCCTTATTGCGGGCTTGATAAGTTCGATTCTTATCTCACTCAATATCTATCTCGCATATAAGCGCCGTCCTTTCTACGTTCCAACATCTATCGAACTCAATGGCGTAGAGCGCATCCGTGCTCAGATTGAGCCGATCCTTCGCTGGGTATTTATCGCTCTCTTCCTTGCGATTACCTATTTCGCTGGAACATCAGGGAGCTTGTATTGGAAAGAGTGGTTGCTCTTTAAGAACTCAACTTCCTTCGGCGTAAAGGATCCACAGTTCAATCTTGATATCTCATTCTTTACATTTAAGTTGCCTCTCTACCAAGCAATGATTTCTTGGGCAATCTCGATTCTCGTGCTTGCAGCTCTTGCAGCGATCTTTGTTCATTACATGTATGGCGGAATCCGCACACAGGGAGAGGGCGATCGCACGACTGTTGCAGCGCGTATTCAGCTCTCAATCCTCTTTGGGCTCATCGTCCTTATGAAGGCAGTTGCTTATTGGTTTGATCGCTATGCACTTGCTCTTAAGCAAAATAAGTTGATTACCGGTGCGACATATACCGATGTCAATGCAACTCTTCCAGCAAAGGCAATCTTGGCCGGAATCGCAGTTGTATGTGCGCTTCTCTTCTTCGCAAATATTATTCGTCGTTCATGGCTCTTGCCAGCAGCGGGAACAGCTTTGATGGTTGTCTCATCTGTTCTTATTGCTGGTATCTACCCAGGCGCCGTCCAGCAGTTCCAGGTTAAGCCATCTGAATCATCGAAGGAAGCCCCATATATTCAACGAAATATCGATGCTACCCGCGCTGCATATGGCCTTACCAACGTGGATGTTCAGGATTACAACGCAACTTTGACGACAACGTCAGGACAGCTTGCAAGCGATGCATCAACAATTAACAATATTCGTTTGATGGATCCAAACGTTCTATCGCCAACATTCCGCCAACTTCAACAGATTAAGCCGTACTACGGATTTACAGAGTCACTTGATATCGACCGCTATACAGTAAATGGCGTAGCTCGTGATGCTGTTGTTGCAGTGCGTGAACTCAATATCGATGGAAACCCGAGCCGTAACTGGATTAACGACCACTTGGTTTACACACACGGCTTCGGTTTTGTTGCAGCGTATGGAAATCAAGTTGATGCCGACGGAAAGCCCAACTTCATTGTCGGTGACCTTCCACCTACATCAGGACTTGGAAAGTTCGAGCCACGTGTCTACTTTGGTGAAAGCTCACCGGAGTACTCAATCATCGGTGGAAAGGCAGCTGGTTCAAAGGCAACACCTGTCGAATTCGATTACCCAGATGATGCCTCTGCAAGTGGACAGAAGAATGTGACATACACCGGCACCGGCGGAGTTCCAGTCGGTGGATTACTGAACAAGTTGGTCTTTGCAATCAAGTACGGCGAGCAGCGAATTCTTCTCTCTAGCTTGATCAATAAAGATTCTAAAATTCTCTACAACCGCAATCCTCGTGATCGTGTAGCAAAGGTTGCTCCATGGCTCACACTCGATGGCGATCCATACCCAGCTGTTGTCGGTGGAAAGATTGTCTGGATTGTTGATGGTTATACAACGAGCGCTGGCTACCCATACTCTGAGGGAACTTCTCTCGCTGCTGCAACTACAGATGCACTGACACGAAACTCTGCATCGATAACAGCGCAGGCAAATCAGCGAGTCAGCTATATCCGTAACTCTGTAAAGGCAACGGTTGACGCTTACAACGGCACTGTAACTCTCTATCAGTGGGATCAGAAGGACCCAGTTCTCAAGAGCTGGATGAAGGCATTCCCAAAGACAGTTCAGCCAAAGAGCGCAATCTCTAAGGATCTTCTCGAGCATATCCGCTACCCAGAAGATCTCTTCCGAGTACAGCGCGATATTCTCGCTTCGTATCACGTCAAGACAGCAGCTGCCTTCTACGGCGGACAAGATTTCTGGCGCGTACCTAGCGATCCATCATCATTTGGAAGCAATAGCGGTGCACAGCCTCCGTATTACCTCACTTTGAAGTTACCTAATGAGAAGACTCCTGCATTCTCATTGACGACTCCATTTGTACCTCGAGGTGTTCGTGAGAACCTGACAGCATTTGCAGTTGTAAATTCAAAGCCAGGTACAGACTATGGAAAGATCACAGTGCTGCAGTTGCCGAGAAGCACCAACATTGCTGGTCCTTCACAGATTGCATCTAACTTTGAGGCGAAGCCAGATGTTGCTAATGCACTTTCATTGCTTCGCCAAGGTGGATCTGATGTTGTGCTTGGTAACTTGCTGACTCTTCCTGTAGGTGGAGGACTTCTCTATGTTCAGCCTGTCTATGTGAAGGCGACATCAAATGCATCTGCATACCCACTCTTGCAGAAAGTTCTTGTCTCATTCGGAGATAACATCGGATTCGATAGTTCACTTAAGGGTGCCCTTGATCAAGTATTCGGTGGAAACTCTGGAACATCCTCTGCAACAACACCATCGTCACCAACGACTGCTAATAGCTCTGCTGATCTATCTGCAGCGCTTGCATCAGCAAAGCAAGCAATCGCTGATGGACAGGCTGCACTTGCAAAGGGCGATTTCGCTGCATATGGTCGAGCACAAGATCGCTTGAAGTCTGCGATTGCTGCCGCGATTGCTGCTCAATCTCGCGCTAAGTAAGTCGAGTTATTTCACCGATTTGGTGAAGTAAGCGCAATTCGCATAGAATTGCGCTTACCGACGCGGGGTGGAGCAGCTCGGTAGCTCGCTGGGCTCATAACCCAGAGGTCGTAGGTTCAAATCCTGCCCCCGCTACCAATGTAAGAACGCGAATGGCCGTCTCAATAGAAGTTATTGAAGGCGGCCTTTCGCTATTCTCAGCAGCTATGAGGCCACAAATTAAGCCATCAATCTCGGGCTATGCGCTCCACGTCATGACAGCAAGTGGAGCAGCAGCTGGACTCCTCGCACTCCAGGCAGTTATCGATAACAATGTTCGTGGCGCCCTTCTCTGGCTCCTTGTATGTCAGGTACTCGATGGCCTTGATGGACCTATCGCCCGCAAGATTGATGTTGTCTTCAACGCTCCACGAGTAGATGGCTTTGTCCTCGATCTCATCGTCGATTACGTAACTTGTGTCGTTGTGCCAATGGCTCTCATGATTCGACTCAATATGTTGCCAGCAGAATTCCAAACACTGATTGCAGCGATGGTCCTTTTGCTCTCTGCGCTCTGGTTTGCTCGCACCGATATTGAAACCGATGATCATTGGTTCAATGGATTTCCAGCGGTATGGAACCTCGCAGTGCCTACATTTCTCATCTTTGATCTTTCAAAGCACCAGGTAGCTGTGGTCACAGCCTTGCTAGCAGTTTCACAATTAACAAATATTAAATTCCCGCACCTTGTGCGTGTGCAGAAGTGGCGCAAGATCACTCTTCCATTTGGAGTTATCTACACTCTCACCTTGCTTATCTTGTCGTGGAACTACTCAAATCAAGATGGCGTGCAGAGTTCACTCGTTGCAGATATCGTGATGATCGCCTTCCCGCTCTATATCGGCGCGATATCCCTAATACGAACCTTTACCGGATCCGAAGAGAGTTAGTCACAACAAATAGGCTGCTCAACGCCATTGCAGCCGCTGCATACATCGGTGTCATTAAACCCATTGCGGCTATTGGTAAACCGATTGTGTTGTATGCAAATGCCCATCCGAGGTTGGTGCGGATAGTGCGCAGTGTGCGTCGTGAGAGATTAAGTGAATCAATAACACCCATTAATTGAGGGCGCATCAAAGTGATATCGGCCGTTGAAATAGCGGTATCTGTACCTGTTCCCATTGCGATACTGAGATCTGCTTGGGCAAGTGCTGCGGCGTCATTAACTCCGTCCCCAACCATCATCACCTTATGACCTGCGCCCTGAAGTTCCTTCACCTTTTCAATCTTTCCTTCGGGGGTTGCGCCAGCGACGACAAATTTCGAGCTAATACCTACCTGTGAAGCAATGAGCTCTGCAGATTCTTGGTGATCGCCAGTAACAAGCCAGCTCTCAATTCCACGAAGGCGAAGTGTGGCAATAGTTTCAGCTGCATCTGCCTTCAAGACATCACCTGTTGCAAAGAGCGCAATTGCAACGCCATCAATTGCTAAAAGAGAAGTTGTATATGAAGCTTCCTTTGCGGCAGCTACTGCCTCTACCAATTTTGGATCGAGCGCCACTGCGCTATGAGATACCGACTCAGGTGAGCCGATAATGACAACCATCGTCTTACCAAATGCGTTTACACGTGCAGCAACGCCGGCGCCAGGTGTCTGGGTGTAATCGGAGACTGATAACTTCTCTGCAGATTGAGAGGCGCAGTAATTTACGATTGCCTTCGAAACTGGGTGATCGTTCTGGCTCTCGAGCGCAAGCGCAAGGGAGAGAACGCTCTTCTCATTGAGGACTCCCTCGAAGGATGCCCCCAGAACTTTCTGTGCAGAAGATGGAATCTCGACCGAGCGAACCTGCATGGCACCATCCGTAAGCGTCCCAGTCTTATCCATCACCACGACATCGATTTCTCGGGCTGCCGATAGGACTCGAGGTTGGCGAATAACAATGCCACGAAGGGCTCCGCGACCTGATGCGACAAGAAGTGCCACCGGAGTCGCTAAACCAAGTGCACATGGGCAGGCAATAACAAGCACAGTGATTGCGGTAGAGACTGAGACGGTGAGTGTTTTACATTCTACGTAGTACCAGAAGAGATATGTACCGATGGCAAGAGTTGTCACAGCGGGCACAAAGATTGCTGCGATCTTATCTGCGCTCTGCTGAATCGGTGATTTTCCTGCCTGAGCAGTGACAACCATCGCAGTGATTCGAGCCATCTCTGTATCACTACCTACGCGAGTAGCTCGAACAATGATTCTTCCATTGTTATTAAGCGCCGAGCCGATAACGCGATCGCCTGGTGCAATATCAATAGGGAGCGATTCACCGGTAATAAGTGAATTATCGACAGTTGTGAGACCTGAGATAACAACGCCATCTGTTGCAATGCGAGAGCCAGGTTTTACAACAAACTCATCACCTACCTTGAGATGCGAGATAGGGATGACGACTTCGCTTCCACTTCTTAATACTGTTACCTCTTTCTCACCCAATGCGAGCAGAGTGGAGAGTGCGCTACTAGCACTTCTCTTTGCGCGAGATTCAAGATATCGACCAAGGATTACGAAGAGAAGAACTCCAGCCGCAACTTCAGTATAGAGATCACCTTTTCCTGTGTAGGTGGCGTAGAGAGACCACGTATAGGCAGAGAGCGAACCCAGTGAAATCAGTGAATCCATCGTTGGGTGGAAGAAGTTCCGAATCGCGGCACGATGAATTGGAAAGGCGACGATAAATATCAGGGGAGTAGTGAGGGCGAGTGCTAGCCATGATGCAAAGTGGTGGTCAGAGTTTGGGGGTAGTGGCCATCCGTTGGAGATAAAGATATTGAAGAGCCAATCTCCTACCGATGCATGCCATGACATCACCATCGAGATTGCAATTGTTGGAATAGCAAGGATAGCTGCGAAGAAGAGTGCTCGCGCCGCACCCTTGCGATGTAGCGCAGGGTCACGTCGATCCTCGAGAAGTGAGGCGCTATAACCAGCTGCCTTGACCGCCTTAATAACCACCTCTGCTTTGACTTCAGCAGGTGCCAGAATATGAACAGTTTCTGATGCAAAGTTAACGGATGCGTTCACGCCTGGAATTGCATTGAGAGCTCGTTCAACTGAGTTCACACAGGCGCTACACGTCATTCCGCTCACCGCAAAAGTCTGCGGGATTAGGGTTGCCTTTGCGAGATCAATACTTTCTAGATCAGCAATCGAATTCTCTTCTTGCTCTTTCTGGGGGGTCTTGTGATGCATCAGATCTATCTGGATATCTTCCATGGCGATCTACTTTCTCAGTGACTCGATAATGAAACTATGAAGGGTCGCATTTGCAGAAACGCCATTTCCTCCATGAGGGCCAGGTATTCCATCTGTATTTGAGAAGACGCCGCCAGCTTCGGTAACAATGAGATCGAGCGCTGCCATATCCCAGAGAGCGAGCACAGGTTCAACTGCCGCCTCTAGCGCACCTTCGGCAACCAACATATGTGACCAGAAGTCACCGTAACCGCGGGTACGCCATGCCTTCAATAATAAATTCTGGAATGGCTCGAGCATCTCGCCCCAACCAGAAAAGTCTGAGTAGGAGATAGATGCATCTTCAATCCGTGAAACCCCAGAGACATTTATGCGCTTTGTTGTCTCGTGATTGATAGTGACAAATGCCCCTCCACCCAGAAGGGCTGACCAACGTCGAAATAGGGCAGGTGCGCTTACAACGCTCACGACAGTGCGTTGGCTTCCATCTGGCGTACGTTCGATAAGTGCAATCAGAGTGGCCCAGGTAGGAACACCACGCAAGAAATTCTTTGTGCCATCAATAGGATCGATTACCCAGTAACGATTCTTCTCGACACCCTCATTACCAAACTCTTCGCCGACAATTCCATCATTGGGGCGATGAGCGTGGAGAAGTGCGCGGATAGCTTCCTCAGAAGATTTATCTGCATCTGTAACTGGGGTGTTATCTGGCTTGGTAGTTACTGCAAGATCGATCGCTTGATATCGCTTGAGCGTGATGGCATCGGCAGCATCTGCCAATCGATGGGCAAGGGTGAGGTCTTCACCGTGTGAAAAGTGGCCCTCTGGGTTACTGCTCATGAGGCAAGTCTACGTAACTCTTTGCATCTAAGAGCGAACGTAAACTTTCAAGACGTAACTTTCTCTCTTCTGCATGCTCAGCATCCTCATTAACCCATCGGTTGAGTGCGCATCCATCCTCAGCATGTGAGCAATGAGACATGCAGGTCGCTGCGACCTCAGCGAGATCTGGAAAGGCCTCAACGATTTCGCGAGGATCGCGATGAGCAAGACCAAAGGCTCGAATTCCGGGGGTATCGATAATCCATCCACCTGCAGGAAGCTGGAGAGCAACTGCGCTCGATGAAGTGTGTCGACCTCGTCCTGTGACATCGTTGACATCACCAGTCATGCGATCTGCCTCAGGCACTAAGTCATTGATGAGAGTTGATTTACCAACACCTGAGTGGCCTACCAATACAGAAACTTTTCCATTGAGGCGCGCTGCAATCTCAGCAACCTGAGCAGGGCGTTCTGCAATCTTTGATGAGGTCGTCATGATCTCCACACCAAGTGCTGCGTACTTCTCCATAAAATCAGGGATTGGCGCGACATCTATCTTGGTCACAACAATAATGGGATGAATCTTCTCAATGAATGCGCTGACTAAGAATCTATCGATGAGGCCCCTACGAGGCTCTGGGTTTGCAGATGCAACAACGATGATGAGTTGATCAATATTGGCAACGATGGTGCGTTCGAGCTTTGCTGCATCATCGACGGTTCTGCTTAAAGAGTTCACTCGGTCATTGACCTTTACGATGCGAGCGAGAGTTCCTTCAGTGCCAGATGTATCGCCAACAATTTCGACAGAGTCGCCCACTACAACTGACTTTGGACCAAGCTCTCGCGCCTTCATGGCAACAACGAGTTGTCCTTCTGCAGGTCCATCTTGAAGTACGCAACCGCTTCGTCCGCGGTCGACAGAAACTACAAGTGCTGTATGTGAATCACTATGAGAGGGGCGATCTTTACTTCGGCGACGTGTTGTACGAGATGGGCGGATGCGCACATCTGATTCATCGTATTCGCGAGGTGTCATGCAGTTTTACCCATTTATTGGAGCAGGCTCTTCCAGAGTCCAGGGAAATCCGTGAGCGTCTTTCGTGTAGTCGCAATATTTTCGACTTCGATACCTTCGACAACAAGGCCAATAACAGCGCCAGCCGTTGCTAATCGATGATCTTCGTAGGTGTGGAATACGCCAGAGTGAAGAGGCTGCGGAGTGATATGTAGAGCGGTCTCTTCCTCAGTGACATCTCCGCCGATTGAATTGATCTCTCGAGTAAGTGCGGCGAGGCGATCGGTTTCATGGAGACGAAGATGTCCAATACCGCGTAGATGTGAGGGAGAGTCAGCGAGAGCTGCAAGAGCTGCAATCGAAGGAGTTAGCTCACCAACATCATGGAGATCGATATCGATTCCATGAATTGATGCTCCACCTGTGACTTTAAGCCCGGCATCTGTAAATTCAACAGTTGACCCCATCGCAGTGAAGATATCTCGAAGTTGATCGCCAGGCTGAGTTGTCTTCTTTGGCCAATCTGAAATCGTGATTGAACCACCGCAGACCATTGCCAGTGAAATAAATGGCGAAGCGTTAGAGAGATCAGGTTCAATCACAAGATCAACCCCATTGAGCTCACCTGGCTCAACACGCCATGTCTGCTCAGCTGGATCGACAGTAACTGTTGCACCAAAGTCACGGAGCATCTGCACTGTCATTTCAATATGTGGCATTGATGGAAGGGTTCCACCTGAGTGCTTAACGGTAATTCCATTGGTCATGCTTGGACCGACTAAGAGAAGTGCTGATAAGAATTGGCTCGATGCGCTTGCATCAATGGTGAGTGATCCACCAGGTATTGCTCCTCGTGATTTCAACACCATCGGCAATGAGTAACGCCCCTCGTGCTCAATTTTGATTCCAAGATCTTCAAGAGCTTTAATCACAGGGCCAAGGGGGCGTTCGTAGCTGCGAGCATCGCCATCAAATGAGATATCACCATCGGCCAGGGCAGCAAGTGGAGGCAAGAAACGCATCACTGTTCCGGCATTACCTACATCAACCTTTGCAGGGCCACGTAGCGTTGCAGGAGTGATCACCCAGAATTCACCAGAGGAATCTGACTTACTTTCGATGCCCACGCCCATTGCGGCGAGACCCGCTGACATCAACTCGGAATCGCGAGAGACGAGTGGCTTTCGGATAATTGAAGGTGACTTTGCCTGCGCTGCGAGAATCAGCGCGCGATTGGTTACAGATTTAGAGCCAGGAATTGTGACGATTGCATCGACCGGCTTGGTTCCGCGAAAAGGCGCGGGCCATAGCGGATGCGAAGAATTCATAGGTGAATCGTACCCCGTTACAATTTCGATATGTGCGGGCGTTATGCGATGGCTCAGAGCCAAGAAGAGATAGTCGCCTTCTTTAACCTCGTTGAGAATGACTCAAATCCAACGCTGCCTCTCAATTGGAACGTTGCCCCCACCAATGAGATTTATATCGTCAAGGATCGCGATCGCGATAGCCACGAGAGAGTTCTCGATACAGCATCGTGGGGATTGATTGCACCATGGCAGAAGAACTTCGCTGATGCGCGTGCTGGACAGTCACATGCAATCAATGCACGAAGTGAATCAATTCATGAGAAGCCAACATTTCGCGATGCATTTCGAACATCACGGTGTTTAATTCCCGTAACCGGTTATTACGAATGGGCGACCTCTCTCGGAAAATATCCACCGAAGCAACCCTTCTACATCACAAGCGAAAGCGGATTACCTCTGTCGATTGCAGGTATCTGGAGTACTTGGCGAAGTGAGAGCGGCGAAGAGATTCAGAGCGCATCGATTATTACTCGTGAAGCGGTAGGAGAGTTAGCGACAATCCATAGTCGAATGCCTGTCTTTATGCCTCGTGATCGTTGGCAAGAGTGGCTCGACCCGACCCATCGCGAGATTGCCCACCTTCAAAGTTTGATGGCCAATGATGAGCCCGCCGCAGGTTTGATTACCCGTCCCGTCTCGCCACGGGTAAATATGGTTGCCAACAACGGCCCCGGAATCATTGAAGAGATTGAACTCGGAGAGCCCGAAACACTTTTCTAATAGAAACCCCAGCCTTCTCGGGTTAGGATGATTGCAATGACATCGAAGGATTTAGTTCTAGAGAGCGCGGCCGATCGCACCATTCGGTTCGAGCGCGATGCCCTTGCCTTCACAGATCAGCTCTATTCAGCAGCTCTTCGCTATACAAAGAATCCAGAAGATGCTCGTGATTTAGTGCAAGATACCTACCTCAAGGCATTTACCTCCTTTCATCAATTTGAAGAGGGTACAAACCTGCGCGCCTGGCTCTATCGAGTCCTGACTACAACATTTATCAATACATATCGCAAGGATCAGCGCCGCCCGCAAGTTGCGCAGGCAGAACTTGAAGATTGGCAGCTTGCTCAGGCGCAATCTCATACAAGTGATCTCGGTAAGTCAGCCGAGGCAGAGGCGCTAGAGAATCTTCCTGATAGCGATATCAAACGCGCACTTCAAGAGATTCCTGAAGAGTTCCGAATGGTTGTCTACCTTGCAGATGTCGAGGGTTTTTCTTATAAAGAGATTGCAGAGATTGTCGGTGTTCCCGGTGGCACAGTTATGTCACGACTTCACCGTGGTCGCAAGCAATTGCGCGAGAAGTTAGCCGATTACGCAAAAGAGCTTGGTTATTCAGTGGCGACTTCGAAGAAGGCGGTATCTGCAGCAAAGAAGCTAGCTGCAACAGATGCGCTGGCTGAAGATACCCTCGAGAGTGAAGGCGGGGTGATTGAAGAATGAGTTATATCGAGATTCAATGCGGCGATGTTCTCTCATCGGTCATCTTTATTATTGAAGGTGAGCTAGAACAGCTTCCTCAGCGTTCTGCAATCGAAGAGCACATCAGCACATGTCTTCCATGTACAACTGAGATTGCTCACGAGCGCGCTATGCATGATTTATTGCAAGAGACTCTTCGCCGTACATGTAACGAACGTGCTCCAGAAGATCTTCACGAAGCTATCCATCGCCAACTTCGTGCACAGATGGCAGGGGCTACTGAGGTTGTTACACAGTTCAGCATGACTGAGATTTCCATTGAAATTGATGAGTTTGGCAATATCGAACACCGCGAAATTCAGATTGAACAGACCCATATTCAGCACTTTATCGATCAGGATCCCGATGAAACCCGTTGATGAAGTCTTAGGAGCGGTGGGCTTCTCAGTAATGACTGTGCGCCCCGGCGATACTGCTTTAGCGATGGGTCTCTCTGAGCTCCCTGTAGTAGCTGCTTCACATTTATTGCATGCGATGGAGTCAGCAACAATTGCGGCGCTCAGCGAGTATCTCGATAATGGCGAGACTACTTTTCTGCTCTCTGCAACAATCGAACTTTTAGCATCAGCACAAGTTGGCGATGAACTCCGCGCAAATGCACGGTGCAGCTCTATTGATGGCCGTGAATTAACTTTCCAGTGCGATATCTATCAAAGTGATCGCCATATCGCCCAAGCTGAAATAAAAAGAGCGACAGTGGAGCGAGTAACTTTCCTCGCACGCACTGCCGCTGAAGAGCTCTTAAGAAACTAGCTCAAATCTTTTTGTATTAAACGAGAGAGGCGATTACGCCTTCTTTGTCTCCCAGAAGATTGCTGCAATCTCATCGATCTTTGCGATCAATGAATCTGCAACTGCAACATCCTGTGTGCCCTTTGTTCCAGCAGCACCGGCAAGCTTTGTCGCCTCATTGAAGAGTGTGTGAAGCTGTGGGTACTTCTCGAAGTGAGGAGCCTTGAAGTAATCAGTCCAGAGAACCCAGAGGTGATCCTTGACTGCATGTGAACGCTCTTCTTTGATTGCAACAGAGCGTGAACGGAAATCAACATCTGTATTAGCTGCGTACTTCTCCATGCAAGCCTTAACAGAGAGCGCTTCAATGCGAGCCTGTGCTGGGTCATAGACGCCACATGGGAGATCGCAGTGAGCGAGGACAGTTGTCTTTGGTGCCAAGATTGTTGTTAGTAGGTTTCTCATGGTTCAAAGATTAGTCGAGCCATGCCTAGACTGCACCTTATGAGCAAGAAATTCTCGACTGTACTCGTAGAGGGTGAATCAATGCTCCCCACATATGCGCCGGGGGATTGGTTGATGGCACATTGGGGCAATTACGCCTTGAAATCCAGCGGATTCGTGCCAATGACAATCTTGGGCAACATCTTTGGTGATCGAGTCACCGTTGGGGATGTAGTTGTAATTGAGCGCCCTGAATATCCCGGCATCTTCTATATAAAGAGGATCTCTGAAATTCGCCATCAAGCTAATCAGATATTTGTCAGCAGTGATAACCCTGAAGGAACTGACTCACGCGAATGGGGATGGCTACCCGCAGTTTCTGTACAGGCAAAGATTATTTCTCGAGTTCGTAAGAAGAAGTAGTTCAAAAGAAAAACCCCGGCTCCGCTTCCAAAAAGGAATCTTGAGCCGGGGTTCTTTTCTTTAACTCTCTATCGAGTGAAGGCTTCCTGTAGCAGCGCCTTCAGCTCTTCCTCGTGCAAGTGGTGGTTACCAGTTGCAGGTGATGCTGTTGAGCGACGTGAAACGCGACGGAATACACGATCATCAATTGCGCGACCGCCAAGAGCCTCGGATGTGCGAAGTGCAATATGTGGCCATGGACCTTGGTTTGCTGGCTCATCCTGAACCCAGAGAAGGTTTGCATTTGGATGCTTTGCAGCTTCCTCGCGCATTGCATCGATGGGAAGTGGATAGAGAAGTTCAACGCGAACAATCGCAGTTGTGTTCTCGCCAAGCTTCTCTCGCTCTGCAACGAGATCGTGATAGATCTTGCCTGAACAGAAGATGAGGCGTGATGCGTTAGTGACCTTCTCATCGCCGATTACTGGGCGGAATGTTCCGCTTGTGAAATCAGCGAGCTGTGATGCTGCAGCCTTGAGGCGCAACATCGACTTCGGTGTGAAGACAACCATTGGTCGACGAGTTGGGTTAGCAACGTGCCAACGCAACAAGTGGAAGTAAGAAGCTGGTGATGATGGCTGTGCAACAGTCATATTGTTCTCAGCGCAGAGCTGCAAGAAGCGCTCGATTCGTGCTGATGAGTGATCTGGGCCTTGACCTTCATAACCATGTGGAAGCAAGAGAACTACTGATGAACGCTCGCCCCATTTCTGGAGTGCGGATGAGATGAACTCATCGACGACAGTCTGTGCTCCGTTAACGAAGTCACCGAACTGGCCTTCCCACATGACAAGTGCTTCGGGGCGAACAACTGAATAGCCATATTCAAAGCCTAAAGCTGCATATTCGCTAAGAAGGGAGTCAACGACGAAGAATTGGTTCTCATCTTGAATCATTGAGCGAAGCGGTGTCCATTCATTTGCATTCTCTGCATCAACAATTACAGCGTGACGGTTTGAGAATGTTCCACGACGTGAATCCTGTCCAGCCAAACGAATTGGATGGCCTTCCTTGAGGATTGAACCGAATGCAAGGAGTTCACCCATAGACCAATCGATTGTTCCATCATTGAGCATCTCTGGACGCTTTGCCAACTGTGGAGCCATCTTTGGGTGGAGAGTAAATCCTTCTGGAGTTGCAACTTGAGTTGCTGCGATCTCGCGTGCAAGTGGCTCGGAGATAGCTGTTGCAATCGCCTCAGCTGCAGGAGCAACTGGCGCTTTAAAGTTTGGATCGTGCTCGACCTCATGGTTTGCAACTGATGCAAAGACAGATTCAAGTTCTGCCTGGTACTCAGCTTGAACTTGTTGCGCCTCTTCAGGAGTGATGTCACCGCGGCCAACGAGCGCCTCTGTGTAGAGGGTACGTGTTGTGCGCTTTGCGCCGATCAACTTGTACATAAGTGGCTGAGTGAATGCTGGCTCATCGCCTTCATTATGTCCACGACGACGGTAGCAAACCATGTCGATAACGACATCCTTGTTAAATGTTTGGCGATATTCAAATGCAAGGCGTGCAACACGAACGCATGCCTCTGGGTCATCGCCGTTAACGTGGAAGACCGGAGCTTCAATCATCTTTGCAATATCAGTTGAGTAACGGGCAGTACGTGATGCATGCGGTGAAGTTGTAAATCCAACCTGATTGTTGATGACAACGTGGATTGTTCCGCCTGTGCGGTAGCCAGCAAGACCTGATAGTTGAAGTACTTCCATGTTGACGCCTTGACCGGCAAATGAAGCATCTCCATGCATCAAGATTGGAAGAACAGAGTAAGCGCCCTTGTTATTGAGGCGATCCTGCTTTGCACGCACAATGCCTTCAAGTACTGGGTTTACAGCTTCAAGGTGAGATGGGTTAGCTGCGAGATAGATCTTTGTCTGCGCACCAGAACCTGCAGTGAAGACGCCTTCAGTACCCAAGTGGTACTTCACATCGCCAGAGCCGTGTACTTCATTCTCTGCGTAATGTCCCTGGAACTCCTGGAAGATCTGACCTGATGACTTGCCCGCAATATTTGCAAGCATGTTGAGGCGGCCACGGTGTGGCATGCCGATACATACTTCATCGAGACCGCGCTCTGCAGCAGCTGAAACGATTGCATCAGTCAATGGAATTACTGATTCGCCGCCTTCGAGTGAGAAGCGCTTCTGTCCCACAAACTTTGTCTGCAAGAAAGATTCAAATGCTTCTGCGCTATTGAGCTTACGAAGAATACGAAGTTGCTCTTCGCGATCAACCTTTTCAAACTTCTTCTCAATATTATCTTGGAACCACTTACGCTCTTCTGGGTTAGAGATGTACATGTACTCAACGCCGATTGAACGACAGTATGAATCACGAAGAAGTCCGAGAATCTTGCGAAGTGGAAGGAAAGCCTTTCCACCGAATCCACCTGTTGCGAATTCGCGATCGAGATCCCACAAGGTAAGTCCATGTGTCTGCACATCGAGATCAGGATGAGTGCGCTGACGGTAAACAAGTGGATCTGTATCTGCCATGAGGTGGCCCCATGTGCGATATGCAGCAATTAATTGCTGAACGCGTGCAGTCTTATCAATCTCTGAATCCTTAGTAACTGCAAAGTCTGGCGCCCAACGAATTGGCTCGTATGGAATACGAAGCGCTGTAAAGATTTCATCGTAGAAACCTTCAGCACCGAGAAGAAGTTCGTGAATGCGACGAAGGAAGTCACCTGATTGAGCGCCTTGAATAACGCGGTGATCATAAGTACTTGTAAGTGTAAGAACCTTGCTGATTGCCATACGTGCAAGAGTTGCCTCTGAAGCGCCCTGGAATTCAGCTGGATAATCCATCGCGCCAACGCCCATGATGAGGCCCTGGCCCTGAACAAGACGGGGAACAGAGTGAACGGTTCCGATTGTCCCCGGGTTTGTCAGTGAAACTGTTGTTCCTGCGTAATCTTCAACGGTGAGTGTTCCGGTACGAGCCTTCTTTACAGTCGCTTCATATGAAACCCAGAACTGACCGAAATCCAGTGCTTCGCATCCCTTGATTGATGGAACCAAGAGCTGTCGTGTTCCATCAGGCTTTGCCAAGTCAATGGCAATACCGAGGTTGATGTGCTCAGGCTTTCCAATAGCTGGCTTGCCATCTACTTCACCGAAGAATGCATTCATCTCTGGCATCTGGCGAATCGCCTTGATCATCGCATAAGCGATGATGTGTGTGAAAGAAACTTTTCCACCGCGACCGCGAGCAAGGTGGTTATTTATAACAATGCGGTTATCGATCATCAACTTCGCAGGAATTGCGCGAACAGATGTTGCAGTTGGAACTGTGAGAGAAGCTTCCATTGATTGCACAACACGACCTGCGACTCCACGAAGTGGTTCCATCGTTGCGGCGCTTGGTGTTGCAAGTGTTGGAGCTGGCTTAACTTCAGCCTGTGCTGGAGTTGTCGGTGTTGGTGCAACTTCACGGACAACAGGTTGAGTTTGGACTGGAGCTGCGGCAACTGGCGCTGGAGTAACTGGTGCAGCTGCAATCGGCGCGCTTGCGGCAGGCATCGAAATATTCGGGGCAACAACCGGCTTCGGTGTTGGTGGAACACCTGCACTTGGAGCGGCAGCAGGCTTACCGGCCGTTGGGTTGTTCTGGAAGTAAGTCACCCACTCTGCAGGTACTGAAGATTGATCTGCCTGGTATCGCTCGTGCATCTCTTCAACGAGCCAATCATTTGCACCGAAATCTTGTCCTGAAGACACTGAGCGCTCCTTTGCGTTCTCATTTCCACCGACCTGCAGGCTAAGAGTAACGGCTGAGGGGTACCTATATAAATGGTGAAAAGGGGCTTAGAGACGCGAGATGGAGCACACTTTCAATGGATTTCATCGATTTGAAGTGGCAGGGCAGGTGAAGCGCTGGGAGGGTTTGCCCATGAATCTGACAGGTCGAAATCTCGCTTTAATCACGGGCGGAAGTCGTGGTCTTGGATTGGAGACAGCCAAGGCGCTTCGAAAGCAAGGTTTCAATCTGATCCTGATTGCCAAGGATTCAACTCGACTCTCTGAAACGAGAGCAGCGCTTCTCTCGGATGGAAGCCCTCACTCTGTCGATGCATACTCAATTGATCTTGAAAATTCTGAAGCAACATCTACTGCACTCGAAGCAATCGCAGCCACACATCCAAATATCACTCACTTGATACTTGCTCATGGCGTGATGAGCGAGAAGATGTCAAAGACACTTAAGACAACTGATACCGAATGGCGCCGAGTAATGTCAATCAATCTCGATTCTGTATTTCAAATTGTTAATCGTCTTGCCCCTGCAATTGTCGAAGCCCGTATTGGCCGCATCGTGATCTTCTCTGCATGCCTCGGTCGAATGTCAGTACCTGGAAATGCTGGAGGGCTTGCTCCCTACAGAATTAGTAAAGCTGGAGTGAATGCACTCGTTCGTAATCTTGCACATGAGACAGGTCTAGGTGCGCGAGGAGTTCTGGTCGATGCAATGTGTCCTAATCATTCACGCACCGATATGGGCGGTGCGGATGCGCCACGAAGCGCAGAGGAAGGTGCCGAGACCGCGGTCTGGCTTGCTACTCGTGAATTCGATAAAACATCAGATGACTTTGCAAAGAACACAACAGGAGTTCTCTGGGAGGATCACAAGGTTGTTCCCTGGTAGTTAATTAATTCTGCGCTGAATTCTTGATATTAATAAAGAGGCTAGTAACAACCGCAATTGCCATAAGAGCGATCGGGAGTGCCATCCAATATAAACCGGCCTCAAATTGATACTTCGCAACGCCAAGTGCAATTAAGTTAGCAAGGATTGCAGGGGAGTTAGCCCAGCGTTTCCCAGCCTTCACTCCACGAGCAAGTGCAAAGAGGCCCGCAGATCCGGCAAGAGCAAAGACGATTACACCAAGGTATGGCGCCCACTCTTTATCGTGGGTGAATCCGAGAGCGATCATGTAGAGGGCAAGTGCTAGAACCATTGCAGATTCGATAGAGAGCAGGATTGTTGTAGCCAAAACTGTTTTAATAATTCTTGAATTCTCTTTACTCACATCCGGAAACTTATCACCAGGAGGGGGAGTATCACCACGCAGCGTTAGAAAATAAGACTGAGTGTATTTTGTGTGAAAATTTATCCACATAGCTCAAATCTTGGATAGTTGATTTGTCGCCTGCGCTCTAACTTCGCCCCATGGAAAAGGCGAGCGAGATTGAACCATCAGTTGTCTTTGGCGCGCTCTATCCCTTTATTTGCGACAACTCGATTGAGGAAATCTGGATCAATTCCCCAGAGAGAATATTTATCGCGAGAAAAGGTAAGAGCGAACTTACAAATTTGATACTCACAGCTCAAGAAGTCAGAGAGCTTGTAGAACGTACTTTGCTTTGGAGTGGTCGTAGGCTCGATCTTTCGCACCCATTTGTCGACGCCCGACTTCCTGATGGCAGCAGACTTCACGTCGTTATTCCAGAAATAACTGCCGAACATTGGGCGGTAAATATACGTAAGCACATTGCCCAATCACTATCTCTTACTCAGCTTTCCGAGGCAGGACTTCTCACGCCTGAGATATCCGAATTCTTACAACTTGCGATGAGGGAAGGATTGAATCTCTTAATCAGCGGAGGCACTCAGGCAGGAAAGACAACTCTGCTCAATGCACTTGCTAGCGAAATTCCATACTCGCATCGAGTGGTAACAATTGAAGAAGTATTTGAAATTCATCCACGGCTCCCTGATGTCATCCAGCTGCAGACTAGGGGAGCCAATCTTCAAGGCGATGGAGAAATAACACTGAGGCGGCTCGTAAAGGAGGCGCTTCGGATGCGCCCTAACCGAATCATCATTGGCGAGGTACGTGAAGCCGAAGCGCTTGATCTATTGATTGCACTTAATTCAGGGTTACCCGGCATGGGAACCATTCACGCAAATTCAGCCCGTGATGCAGTGATGAAATTGCAGACGCTGCCTTTGCTCGCCGGTGCAAATATTTCACATGCTTTCATCGTTCCAACGGTTGCATCTGCAATTGATTTTGTAGTGCAAGTTGCCATGGATTTTGAAGGAAATCGTCGAGTAACTGAAGTCATAGCTTTAACTGGAAGGACCGAAAAATCTCAGATTGAGATGGAGACTCTCTGGCAATTGGTTGATGGAAAGTACGTGGAGGGAATTGCGTTGGGATCTATCCAATCACGTCTCCATCAAAGATTTACAAATGCAAGGAGCGAACTTTGACGAACAAGTTGAAAATTGACGAGGAGACCTTGAAGCTCATCTTAATTGCCAGCACTACTTTTCTGATTGCTTTCTCTCTCTCCCGAACCGTCACGATTGGTCTTGCAATTTCAATTGTCACTACTTCTATGGCAAGAATTTCCTCAAAAAGGACCACTTCCAAGAAATCCGAGCAGATCCTTGCGGTTTTGCCGGAAATAATTGATCACCTCATCTCGGGAATTCAATCAGGCCTCTCACTCAGCGAAACCTTAAGCAATCTAGCTTCACGCGGACCTACTGAGACTGAAGAATTCTTTATTCGATTCAGGGAAAATTTGAAATTAGGCATCAGTTTCGAACAAGCCATTTCAATCCTTCAAAGTGAAATTCAATTGAGAGCTGCCGATCAATTATTTGAATCGCTTATTTATGCAAAAAACTTAGGTGGGAGTGAACTCTTATCTCTACTTCGCCAACTTGGAGATTTCACAAGGCAAGATCTCTCGCTTCGCCGAGAGATTGCAGCAAAGCAGGGATGGATTAGGAACTCTGCACATCTATCCTCAGCCGCACCATGGCTTCTCCTTTTACTCCTCTCTGCGCAGCCATCAACGGCAGCCGCTTTTACCTCTCCCCAAGGAGTATCGATCCTCGGGATAGGCGCGGCTATGACCGCTCTTGCATATATGTGGATGGGAAAGCTCAGCGCTCTTCCAGAGCCAAGGAGAATCTTTGGGGGTGCGAAATGAACCTTCAGATAACTGTTCCCTGCTTCATCGCTCTTATCGCCTTCTTCATCGCCGATGAAAATAGCAATCTGATTCAAAGTATTTATAGCAGTTCTTTGAAATTTGGAAATCGAAAGTCTGTCGAAAGTCGGCTGGCGCAGATAGGTAAGAGCAAACCAGTTGACTTCGAGAATTTTAGAATTTCACAGTTGGCTTACATCGTTACTTGTGTTGGTTTCGCAACTGTTGCTTTCACTCTAACGCTCATCAGCATTGGGCTATTCCTACTTCTCATCACATCGATCCCATTATTAATTCTTGCCTTCACCGAGCGAAATCTTACGAAACGAGTATCAGATAGAAAGAAGGAGATCGAGAGTGAGTTTCCAGCAATAGTAGAAATGCTCACACTCGCAGTGGGCGCAGGAGAATCGCCAGCATCAGCCCTCAAACGAATCACCCAGCGGGCTGACGGGCACCTCTCGCGGGAATTAGCCCAGGTCGTTAGCGATGTTGAAAGCGGTACATCGTTCGGATCATCCCTCGATGAAATGAGTAGACGATTGAATTCAGATTCGCTCAGGCGTTTTGTCGACTCACTCATAATTTCAATCTCTAGAGGCACGTCGCTAGTTGACACTCTTACGCACACTGCGAACGAATCCCGGAATCAAGAGAGAGTCCGACTTCTTACAGCAGCAGGAAAATCTGAAATTTCAATGATGATTCCGGTTGTCTTCCTGATTCTTCCAATTTCAATTCTATTTGCACTATACCCATCACTTACAAATCTGAACTTATTCAGCAATTAATCGCAACCAACTAATCAAAAAGAGAGAAGGAAATCTGAAATGAAGAAGTCACTTATAAGTTCCCGCTTGTATCAGAAGTATGACGAAGTACTGATTGGTTTAACCTTTCGGTTGAGAGACCGAATTGAACGAATCTCTCACTCGCGAGTCTTTAAGGCAATTTCAGATCAGCGGGGCGACGTCCCCGGATGGGTATTGGTAGTTCTCATGACAACTGGATTAGTCACTGCAATTTGGACGATTGCTGCGCCTCGATTGACCGCGATTTTGAAGAACTCTCTTGATGCCATGAATGGGATTCGTTAGATCCTGCTATGAAAGAACTTCTCAAAGCGCTTCGGAGTGACCGTGGGAATGTTGAGAGCGCGATGGTCTTAATTCCATTGCTCTTACTATTCCTGGTTGGAACGCAGATTGCCACCGCAGTACACCTCAGAAATTCAGAGAGGATTTCTGTGCAGGATGAGGCCTCTAAACGTGCGATATCTGGCCAGTTCGAGCTGGGTGATGAGTTCATACATATAGATAGCAGTGGCGATGGGCAGAACCTGGATCTTCTGGTCACCCACCGCTCTCGCTCAGTAACCGACCTACTTCCAGGTTTTCTGAACGGTGTTTCAAGTAGTAAAACGGTTGATCTCTACGGTCTCGCACTCGTGGAGAACCAGAGATGAAAATTATTGCTAGTCGGACTCTGCTCAAAGTGCGAAGAATGGCGTTGGATGAAGAGGGGAGTGCAGTCCTCGAGTTCGTAGCTTTGGCGCTTCCTCTCTTCATCCCTCTCTTTATATTTCTTAATCAATATGCAATTTCGAGCGATACGCAATCCTCTCTGAGGACCCTTAGCCGAGAGATGGCGCGTGGGTTCGTCACGAGCGAAAATGATCACGTTGCCGAAAGAGTCACTTTTGAGATTTTCTCAAAAGGAGCGGACGTGCTTGGGTTCGACGACGAGCTTTCAAATGGATCTCTCTCCTACTTTTATCAATGTAAGAACCAACCATGCATTTCTCCCAATAATGAAATCGTCGTGACGGTTCGTTTGAGCTCATCAAATATTTCTATCTCAACGGTGGAACATGTCTCTGCTTGGTCGTAATTTGCGTAGGGTAATTAAGAATGATCGAGGCTCTATCTCCGTTATCACAATAGGGCTATTTATTATTCTGCTTTCGCTTGCTCTGATACTTACAGATATTTCCTCCATCTACCGTGCAAAACGCTCACTCTCGCTCGCATCTGAGGCTGCAGTTCAGTATGGAATGAAGAACTTGGATACAGAAAGCTATTACTCAGGTGAATACAACTTGAATCAACTTCTAGTCAATAGTGCGGGTCAGGCTGAGCAAGATCCAGGAATTCCAATTGATTGCTCTGCAGGGTTGAAAGATGTTCGCCTACTTCTCGATGATTGGCAGAGTAATAGCGAAGTATCAAGGCGTGAGAACGTTGGGAGCTTTCTTCTTACAGATTTCCAATGCGACGGTTTTCAAATCTATGTGGAGACCTCGGCCATTGCTCGCATACCGATTCCTATTCCCTTTATCGACCTCAAAGAAATCTCGATTAATACTCATGCGGGAGCCATTGGTGAACGAGCTGAAACGAATAATTTCTATGGTTTCGATATCGGATAGCTCTTCAGATGCTCCATACACCTGCGTCGTTGTAGAACTCGCTATCCTTCCTCCATGGCTCGCGAATACGCTCTCGAAATTGCTGAGATAAGCGCGACCCTCAAAAGCATCGAGCAGGTACTAGATCTTCCTAAGCTAGAGAAGGAAGCGGTTGAGCTCGAAGAGGCAGCGGGAGTTCCAAATCTCTGGGATGACCCTGAAGCTGCTCAGGCTGTCACCAGTAAGTTATCGCGCACGCAGGCTGTTATCTCAAAGTTAAAAGGTCTTCGCTCTCGCGTTGATGACCTCCCAATCCTCTTTGAATTAGCTGCAGAGGAATCAGAAGGTTCGGCTCTCGCCGATGCTGAAGGCGAACTCGATGCGACAAAAAAGGCAATTAGCGAACTTGAAGTGACAACCCTTCTTAGCGGTGAGTACGACAACCGCGATGCGCTGATCACCATTCGCTCTGAAGCTGGCGGAGTAGAGGCAGCTGACTGGGCACAGATGTTGTATCGCATGTATTTGCGCTACTGCGAACGTCATGAATTTAAGACAGATGTCCTTGAAACTTCATATGCAGAAGAAGCGGGCATTAAATCCGCAACATTCCGCGTCAGTGCACCATATGCCTATGGAACGCTCTCTGTAGAGCAAGGCACACACCGATTGGTTCGTATCTCTCCCTTTGATTCGCAATCACGTCGCCACACATCCTTTGCTGGCGTTGAAGTTGTTCCTGTTGTTGAACAGAGCGATCACATTGAGATCGATGAGAAAGAGATTCGCGTAGATGTCTATCGCTCATCAGGCCCTGGTGGGCAAGGCGTGAATACAACTGACTCTGCTGTGCGTCTGACTCACATTCCAACAGGAATTGTTGTCTCATGTCAGAACGAGCGTTCACAGATTCAAAATAAGGCAACTGCTATGGCAGTCTTGCAATCAAAGTTATTAGAACGTCGCCGCCAAGAAGAGCAGGCGAAGATCAATGCACTTAAGGGCGATAACAGCGGCTCTTGGGGAAATCAGATGCGCTCTTACGTTCTTGCGCCATATCAAATGGTGAAGGATCTTCGTAATAATCACGAGACTGGAAATACATCAGCAGTCCTTGATGGCGAGATCGATGATTTCATCGAAGCTGGAATTCGCTGGAGACGTTCTTCACTAACTGCGTAACTCAGCCAAATTCACACGATTTCCTGAGCGTGAATAGCGCTCACTTACGCTCATATTCGGCGTAGGTACCCTAAACTCCAACCAGTTCGAAATTCATTCCCCGACGGACAGTTGCATTCTTAAGGAGTAAGTCATTGATTCGCTTTGAAAACGTTACGAAGGTCTACGCAGGCCAGGAGCGTCCAGCTCTTGATAGCGTCAACCTCGAAATCACAAAAGGTGAGTTCGTCTTCCTCGTTGGTAAGTCGGGTTCAGGTAAGTCAACATTCTTGCGACTCATCCTCCGTGAAGAGCGCCCAACTTCGGGCATCATCCATGTTGCAGGTAAGGACCTAGGCTCTCTCGCAAATCACAAGGTGCCAGAGCTTCGTCGCCAGGTCGGAACTGTCTTCCAGGATTTCCGCCTCCTGCCTAATAAGACAATTTCAGAGAACATCGCTTTCTCACTGCACGTCCTTGGATATTCGCAGAAAGAGATCAACCGCGAAGTTCCAGAGATGCTCGAACTTGTAGGCCTTGAAGATAAGGGCGATCGTCTGCCTTCAGAGATTTCAGGTGGAGAACAACAGCGCGTGGCCATTGCTCGTGCATATGTAACGAAGCCGCCAATCATCATCGCTGACGAACCAACAGGAAACCTCGACCCAGAGCTCTCAGTTGGAATTATGAAGTTGCTTGATCGCATCAATCGCGAGGGCACAACAGTATTGATGGCAACACACGATTCAGGAATTGTTGATCAGATGCGTAAGCGCGTTATCGAACTCGATGGTGGACATGTAATCCGCGATCAGGTCCGTGGCGTTTATGGGTACACAGGCTAATGTTTATTAAGAACAGGGACGGAGAGTAGAAAAATGCGCGCAGGTTTCCTCTTTAAAGAAGTACGTATTGGACTTCGCCGCAACCTCACAATGACATTTGCTGTCGTTGTCACTGTTGCAATCTCGCTCTCACTTCTGGGTATCGGCCTGCTCTCTAACGCACAGGTTAATGCGATGAAGGATTATTGGTATGACAAGATTGAAGTATCTGTATTTCTCTGCGGAACTTTGTCTGAATCACCAACATGTGCCAATGGAGTTGTCACTCCAGATCAGCGCGCAGCAATCAAGACAGATTTAGAAGCGCTTCCAGTTGTTCAAAGCGTCTTCTACGAATCACAGACCGAAGCATTCACTCGCTTTAAGGAGCGCTTTAAGAACTCAGCAATTGCCCAGAATGTGACTGCAGATCAGCTTCCTGAGTCTTTCCGAGTCAAACTTAAAGATCCAACTCAATTTGATGTTGTTGTCAGCGCCTTCTCTGGGCGCCCAGGTGTAGATATTGTTCAAGATCAACGCACGATCCTCGAGAAGTTCTTCAAACTTCTCGATGTATTGCGTAATGGCGCACTTCTTGTTGGCCTCTTCTCGGTTCTCACCGCAGCACTTCTGATTTCAAATACTCTTCGCATCGCTGCATTCAACCGCCGCCGCGAAACTGGCGTGATGAAGCTTGTTGGTGCCAGCTCATGGTCAATTCAACTTCCATTCTTGCTCGAAGGTGTCTTCTCAGCTGTTTTAGGCTGGGTATTCGCAACAGGCCTCTTGAGCGGTTTGAAGTATGTGGTTGACCAGAAGGTTGCGCCATTGCTGACATTTACCAAGTTCTTTGCATGGGACCAGGTCTGGACCTCTTCTGCAATTCTCCTTGGAGTCGGTCTCTTTGTTTCAATCCTCGCATCGCTGATTACTCTTCGCCGTTATCTCAAGGTGTGACAGACCGGGTCTAACTCTTAGATACCCTTGGCTCATGGTTAAGGAGACGGGTCAAAAGCTGATCGCGCAGAATAAGAAGGCGCGTCACGATTACGCCATCCTTGATACATACGAGTGTGGAATTGTCCTTACCGGCACAGAGGTGAAGTCACTACGTGCTGGTCGCGCATCACTTATCGACGGCTTCGTAATGGTTGAAAATGGCGAGCTCTGGATGCATGGCGTACATATCCCTGAGTACACCGAGGGAACGTGGACTAATCACACCCCACGACGTAAGAGAAAGTTGCTCGTGCATCGCGAAGAGATCCGCAAGATCGCCGCAAAGACAAAAGATTCTGGCATCACACTCGTTCCACTTCAGCTCTACTTTAAAGATGGAAGAGCAAAGGTCGAGATTGCAGTTGCCAAAGGTAAGAAGGCACATGACAAGCGCGATACTCTGCTTGAACAACAGGCAACTCGCGAAATTGAACGCGAGATTTCCTATCGCGTCAGCGGCAAGAACCGCAGTGGCCGAGACGACTGGTAGTTCATGCAGTTAACGATTGAGACCGAACGCCTTATCCTCCGCCCATTACGTGTAGAAGATGTTGACGATCTTCTTCAATACCAATCGCACCCAGAGATTGTTCGTTACATCCCATGGCCAGAGCGCACTCGCGAGCAAGTTGTTGAGGCTCTCGCTAAGACAATTGCAGATAGTAAAGATTCACTTTCAGAGAGCGGGGATTTCATTGTTCTCGCCTGGGAACTCAAAAGCACCGGCAAAGTTATTGGACAATCAAATTCTGGGCTGGAATCAACGAGAGATCAGTTGGTAGATATCGGTTGGGTTACACACCAAGATTTTCAGCGTCAGGGTTACGCCTTTGAAGCGACCCGCGCACTCATGGATTATATTTTTAAGAACTTTCCAGTTCACCGCATCATCGCCAATATCGATACTCGTAATCCCGAATCTGCGAAGTTGGCTGAGAAGTTAGGGATGCGTCGCGAAGCTGAATTCAAAGATTCTGAATTCTTTAAGGGGGATTGGTGCTCGATGTGGCTCTACGCAATCCTCAAAAGTGAGTTCAATTCAAAGCCGAGTAGATAAATACGGCGAAGTGCTGACAATTTGCCACCTACCCTGAGTGCCCAGAACCTTAACTTCGCCTTCCATTTATCTACTCTGCGAGCACAAACTCTTCGGGAATTTCGCAGAACCTTCTGGTGTTCAATACACTTGCAACACAAATAAATAGGGGGTGAACGGTCTCGACTTTAGCTGTTGAGACAGGGGAAGCGTGTCGAGGAAGCCGGGATGATCTCGTAAACCATGAAACCTGTGCACACATAACTGCAGACAACAGTCGCAGTGATTTCGCACTAGCTGCATAAG
>CANGLK010000005.1 GCA_947454735.1 Candidatus Nanopelagicaceae bacterium | reverse complement strand
TGATGAGGCAGGTAGAATTGAGGCTATGACTGCTCACAACACCGCTGAACTTCTCGCACTTGCCCAGCGCGTTGGTCGGGAGGCAGCTGCGATGTTGAGCGAGCGCCCAGCCGAACTTGAGGTCAACACCAAGTCGACAGCAATCGATGTCGTAACTCAGATGGATATCAAGGTCGAAGCATTTATCGTCGCAGAACTCTTAGCCGCCCGCCCGCAGGATGGATTGATCGGTGAAGAAGGTGCAGAACGCGCGAGCCAATCTGGAATCACCTGGGTCATCGATCCGCTCGATGGCACCGTCAACTATCTCTATGACCTACCCGGCTGGAATGTCTCCATCGCAGCTAAAGATGAAGCGGGCCAATTAATCGGCGTAGTGACCGCACCGAGCATCAACTCGACTTGGTGGGCAGTTCGCGGTGAGGGAGCCTTTCATAATGGAAAGCGCATCTACTGCAACGATCCGATTGAGCTCAACCGATCAATGCTTGCTACAGGCTTCCAATATGACACCGCCCATCGCGGGGCGCAGATTGAGCATGTCTCAAAGCTCCTTCCACTCATCCGCGATCTGCGTCGAAATGGGGCGGCTGCGGTCGACCTCTGCCATGTGGCGATGGGCCGGGTCGATGGCTACTTTGAGCATGGCCTGAAGGAGTGGGATTGGGCTGCCGGTGGATTAATCGCCCTTGAGGCTGGCGCTCGCTTCGCCCTCTATGGCCAGGCTCCCTACATGATGACTCTCGCTGCCGGCCCACGCCTCTTTACCGAGCTGGAGGGCTTCCTCGGCCTAGATTGAGGGGTTCGCCCGATTTTCACCTCAGGGGTCTCCTGTGGCAAGATACGCAGTCTGCGCGGCAATTCCGCGCCTAAGTAATAAAGGACAGATCATGAACATTCTCGACGTCGTAGACGCAGCATCACTCCGCAAGGACATCCCACAGTTCCGTGCAGGCGATGAGCTCAAGATTCACGTCCGTGTTATCGAAGGTAACAAGTCACGTCTTCAGGTCTTCCAGGGTGTAGTCATCCGTCGTCAGGGCGATGGCGTCCGTGAGACATTCACAATCCGTAAGGTTTCATACGGCGTTGGTGTTGAGCGTACATTCCCAGTACACACACCAGTGATTGAAAAGATTGAACTCGTCCAGAAGGGCGATGTACGTCGTGCAAAGCTTTACTACCTTCGCGATCTCCGCGGTAAGGCTGCAAAGATCCGCGAAAAGCGTGATGGCATTGTTGGTTACGGCGATGGAATTCTTTCAACTCCAGTGTCCGAGCCAGAGATTGTCGTCCCGGTGGCAGAGGTTCCAGCTGAGGTTGTTGCTGCAGAAGTTGCGGTTGAAACACCAGCTGTTGTTGCTGACGCGCCTGTTGCTGAAGCAGCAGCTGAAGACAAGCCAGCGGAATAATTTCTAAGTACCTGCCTCGTAAGGGCTCGTTCTTTCGCGAGTTCCCTGTACTTGTCGTTGTCGCGCTCGCTGTATCTCTTCTCATCAAGACTTTCTTGGTGCAATTCTTCTATATCCCTTCGGGATCAATGGAAAACACGTTGCAGATCAATGATCGCGTTGCAGTAAATAAGATTCCATTTATCTCCAAGTCAATTGATCGTGGAGATGTTGTTGTATTCCGTGATCCAGCCAATTGGTTACCGCAACCTGTCGATTCAACTCAGGGAAATATCGTTATCTCTAAGGTGAAAGAAGTTCTTGTATTCGCTGGAGTTCTTCCAAACCCCGCGAAACAATTCTTAGTCAAGCGCGTTATCGGCGTTGCAGGGGACAAGATTATTTGCTGTGATGCAAAGGGCGGACTCGCAATTAACGGCAAGTCAACGAACGAGCCGTATATCTTCGCCGGCAATAAGCCATCGGAGATGGATTTTAATGTGACAGTTCCTGAGGGCAAGATCTGGGTTATGGGAGATCACCGCGGTGCATCTGCAGATTCTCGATACCACCAAGATGATGTCAACAATGGAATGGTTCCTATCTCAAAGGTAACTGGTCGAGTATTTGGAATTATCTGGCCCCTTAAGAACGCGGGCCTTGTTCCTTCGCACGATCCACTCGCAAAAAAGTAAATTCATGTCAGCTCCCGCCAAGCGCATCGAAGAGATGTTGCGCGATGCTGGCATCAATCCCATTGCAGGAGTTGATGAGGCAGGGCGCGGACCATGTGCTGGTCCATTAGTAATTGCATCTGTCATTCTCGATGATCCCTTTGCCGATGTGTGGGCAGAGATGCGTGATTCAAAAGAGATTAGCGAGAAGAAGCGTGAAGTGCTCTTTGACGTTGTAATGGAGAACGCTGCAGCCGTCAGCGTTATTGAGGTATCGCCCGAAGAGATTGATTCACGTGGAGTGCATGCGGCAAATCTCGATGGAATGCGTCGCGCAGTGAACGGTCTATCAATTACACCTTCATATGTTTTAACTGACGGATATGCGATTGAAGGTTTAGCCGTTCCTAATCTTGCCGTCTGGAAGGGCGATCAAGTAGTTACATCCATAAGCGCTGCTTCCATTATTGCCAAGGTGACTCGTGATCGAATTATGCGCGAGATGGATACGCTCTATCCGGGCTATGGCTTTGCCGGACATAAGGGGTATATAACTGCGGCACATACCAAGGCGATTGCAGAGCTGGGCGTTCTACCGATTCATCGCAAATCATTCTCAAATATCGCAGCGCTTTTGTAATCCACAGGCAACTACTCAAAGCGGTGTCGAAATGATATTCACGCCTACCGTTCGCGGATGGTTCTTAAGAAGAGTAGAAATTTAGCGCTAGGTACATTTGGTGAAAGCCGCGTTGCTGATTATCGATTGCAGCAAGGCGATGAAATTCTCGATCGAAATTGGCGAGTCCGAGAGGGCGAGATTGATCTCATCAGCCTTGATAAATCCGGCACCTTTCACTTCATTGAGGTGAAGACCCGAAGTTCTCTTGCATTTGGTCATCCCTTTGAATCAATATCGAAGGTCAAACTTCTGAGGATGCAGCGACTTGCAATGGGATGGCTTGTTACACACGATTGTTTTGGGTGTGAATACTCAATAGATATTGCATCAGTTCTAATCAACCCAGATGGCAGCCATTGCCTTGAATATCGCGCAGGTGTTCTATGACCCTTGGCCGTACAAAAGGCGTTTCACTCCAAGGTTTGCTCGGATCAGTTATTGATATCGAGTGCGATATTGCCGACGGAATTCCGATGTATTCACTCCTAGGATTGCCCGATACATCACTTCAAGAATCACGTGATCGCGTGCGTGCGGCGCTGACTAATACCGGACAGAAGTGGCCCAATAAGAAGGTCACCGTTTCACTTTCGCCGGCATGGTTACCAAAGAGCGGACCAGGTTTTGATCTTGCAATCGCACTGGCACTCCTTGTTGCAGACGGTGTGATTCCACAAGGACCGCTCGATGGCGCTGTCATCTTGGGTGAGCTCGCACTCGATGGAGGTATTCGCTCCGTTCGAGGAGTTCTTCCATCACTAATCGCTGCCTACAAGGATGGAATAACGCGAGCAATCGTCCCGCGAGCAAATCAAAGTGAGGCAGAGCTGATGGAGCAGATGGAGATTCTCTCCTTTGAAGATATCTCCGAGATATATCGCTGGCTATTAACTGGTGAATATCCATTTAATGAAGCTCTCGATATAGAGATCGATCACCACGGTGAAGCGTTGGATTTTTCCGATGTTGCAGGTCAAGGAAAAGCAAGATTTGCGGCAGAGGTGGCAGCAACTGGTGGACATCACTTACTTCTCATTGGCCCACCCGGTGCCGGCAAGACGATGATTGCATCTCGCATTCCTTCAATATTGCCACCTTTGACTGTGGAAGAGGCGCTTGAGGTAACAGCAATTCACTCGATTGCCGGAGGGCTTACACAGAGATCGGCGATGTCTCGCGTTGCACCCATCATCTCTCCTCATCACAGCGCATCTCGCGCATCAATCGTTGGTGGAGGAGGGCGCAACATCCAGCCTGGTGCAATCTCATTGGGGCATAGAGGCGTGCTCTTTATTGATGAAGCGCCAGAGTGCGCAACAGGAATTCTGGATTCGCTAAGACAGCCACTTGAATCCGGGACCATCACGATTACTCGTCAAGTTGGAAGTGTGACCTTTCCTGCGCAATTTCTCTTGGTTCTCGCTGCAAATCCTTGCCCCTGTGGCAAATTTTCAGGGCGTGGTCATGGATGCGAATGCTCTTCTCTGCAGGTGCGCCGTTACCTAGGAAAGTTATCAGGACCACTCATGGATCGCATTGATCTTCGAGTCACTGTTGATCCTGTTGGAAGAGTCGAGCTCTCCTCGCAAGAGTTGGGGGAGCCTTCGCATGTCATGCGAGAGCGTGTCATAGAGGCGCGCGGACGTGCATCAAAAAGGTTTAAAGATGAGCCTTGGAAGCTTAATGCGGAGATTCCTTCTCGAGCGCTACGTACAACATATTCACCGGATCGAGCTGCGATGAATTTCCTTCACGATGAGCTAGATCAAGAGCGAATTACCGCAAGGGGTCTCCATAAAGTTATTCGTGTGGCGTGGACCCTCGCAGATTTAGGTGGACGTGAGCGGCCCAATGTTGATGATGTAAAGAGCGCCTATCAACTTCGCGATGGTTTCTAAAGCTAGATTTGCTCGAATATATGAATAAAGCACTTGAGTTTATGTGAATATATCGTGAGTAAAAAATTACAGGTACTTGAAAACCTTGCTTTACTATTTGAGTTCAAATAGCAGAAAGAAGAGGGTTTCCTGCATGTCTCTCAAGAGTTTTCTACGAGAACCAATTTTGAAGTTTATTAATCTTCGAATCTGGAAGATTATCGCGGATGTTGTAGAGTCCACCGAGTTCACTATATTTTGGGTTTCCTGCCTAGTTGTAGGTGCAGTGCTCGGTCTAATACTTCAAGTTATTTCTTGATATGAAGAGGTTCTTGAAGTCACTTGAGCAGTGGTTCAATTGGTGGTTTGACCGAAGGTATTAGTTCTGCTGCCTATTTCGGTCTAAATAATCTCCACGAAATGTTGCCCACAAATTCCTGTGGGCAACATTTTTTTTACTCACACACTGAAAAGATTTCCCCAAAATACAAGGGAGACAAAATGGAAATTCGAGATATGCGCTTACTTATTGCGGCGCACCACGAGCCAGGAGCGGTAAAGATTGCACGCGCCATCGAAAGCGAGGGCGTTGAATCTGTTTATGCTGCGATTCCAAAGGATGAGCGAGCTGACATTCGTGCACTCTATAACGCCATCACGCAATGCGGCGGCGAGTTACTCATTCCAGAAGATCCACAGTGGCCGGCTTGCCTCAATGAACTTGCCGTACCTCCTGTTGCTCTGATTGTGAAAGGTGAAATCGCTTCGCTGACTTTGCCATCACTTGCAATAGTTGGAACGCGAAACCCCACGCCGTACGGAGTGCGAGCAGCTCAAGAGTTTGCTGCTGGCTTTGTCGATCGAGAATGGTCGATTGTTAGTGGCGGTGCTTACGGCATTGATTCAGCCGCCCATAAAGGAGCACTCATTGCAGAAGGGGTAACAGTTGCAATTACTGCCTCGGGTCTTGATAGCACCTACCCAGCTGGCAATCAGCGCCTCTTCGATGAGATCGCAGAAAATGGTGCGATTATCACCGAGTACCTTCCGGGTTCGATTGCTCGGCCACACCGATTCTTAGTGCGAAATCGCCTTATTGCTGCGCTCTCAAAGGGAACCCTCGTTGTTGAAGCGGCCTTCAGAAGTGGATCGCTTCGAACAGCTCGTGATGCAGCAGATTTAATGCGGCCAGTAATGGCAATTCCTGGACCAATCACTGCTCCCACATCAGAAGGATGTCATCGATTAATTGGCGAAAGAAGCGCAGAGATCGTCACATCAGTAGCTGATGCCTACGAATTGCTGACTACTCTGGTTTAGAGAAACTTTTCTGGTCCAACAAGGGGGAGAAGTAATGAGAGAATAATGCCATGAGTGATTTCCGTTCGGGCTTCGTTGCCATTGTTGGCCGTCCAAACACAGGTAAATCAACTCTCATCAATGCTCTTGTGGGTAGCAAGATTGCGATTACTTCGCACCACCCCAACACAACGCGCCATGCAATTCGCGGAATCATCAACAATGAAAACTTTCAGGCGGTCCTCGTAGATACGCCAGGTGTTCATAAGCCTCGTACTCTGCTGGGCCACCACCTCAACAAGGTTGTTAATGAGAATCTTGATTCTGTCGATGTCATCATGATGTGTCTTCCTGCAAATGAGGCAACTGGCGCGGGAGATCAATTCATCGCAGCTGAGATTGCAAAGCACCCACGTGCAAAGAAGTTCGCTCTTGTTACCAAGACCGATACCGTCAATAAGAAGAGCCTGGCAGATCGCTTAATGACGATTAGCGACCTTGCAGAGGGATTTACTTGGGATGAAATCATTCCCGTCTCTGCAGTCATTCATGATCAGATTGAGCTTCTTGAAAAGATTATCGGTGAGAACATTCCAGTCGGTCCTGCCTTCTATCCAGAAGATCAGAAGAGCGATCAGGGCACAGAGCAGTTAATCTGCGAATTAATCCGTGAGGCAGCGATGCGTGATGCGCTCCAAGAGCTTCCACACTCAATCATGGTCACTATCGATGAGATGTCAGAGCGCGAACCAAATGGCACACGACCTTTCTATGACATCCACGCATCGATTCACGTTGAGCGCGATTCACAGACCGGGATCATTCTGGGACACCAAGGTCAGCGCCTGAAAGATATTGGAATGCGCGCACGTAAAGATATTGAGCGCGAGCTCGGAGCGCGCATCTTCCTCGGCCTCCATGTGAAGGTCTCAAAAGAGTGGCAGCGCGATCCAAAGCTATTAGAGCGCCTTGGCTTCTCAGATAAGAAACACTAAGAATTAATTAAGCGCTGATTGCACCTGTTGCAAGGGCAATGAGTAACGCTGAACCAAGAACGATTCGATAGATCACAAATGGCGTAAATGACTTTGTTGAGATGTAACGCATCAACCAAGCAATCACTGCATAACCCACAACGAATGCAACAGCTGTTGCAACTAGGGTTTGAGTCATTGTAAATACACGAACACCAGGCTCATCAATAGCCTTCTTGAGCTCATAAAGTCCGCTTCCAAATACTGCAGGAAGTGCAAGTAGGAATGAGTAGCGAAGTGCTGACTCACGGCGATAGCCAAGGATGCGTCCCATTGCGATAGTTGCACCAGAGCGAGATACGCCTGGAATCAGTGCGAGAGATTGCGCGAAGCCGTAGAGAATTCCATGTCCTGGTGTGAGTTGATCCAATGATCGCTCATTGCGACCCATGTAATCAAGGAATCCAAGGAGGAAACCAAAGATTATTAGTGTTGATGCGATTACCCAGAGAGAGCGCAGTTCGTTCTCAATGTAGCTCTGACCGAGATAACCGAGCACCACAATTGGAAGAGTTCCGATTCCAATAAGCCAGGCAAGCTTTGCATCGCTACGTTCGTGATGTGTCAGGTGTGACTTTGGCTTAAGCGACTTTAACCATGCAGCGATAATCGAGAAGATATCTTTACGGAAGTAGAGGAGCACAGCGAGCTCGGTTCCAATCTGGGTAATTGCAGTAAATGTCGCTCCGGGATCTTTCGCAGAGCTCATCAAACGACCGATGATCGCCAAGTGAGCATTTGATGAGATGGGAAGGAACTCTGTTAGTCCTTGAACGATTCCTAAGAAAATTGCGCTAAGCATCAGTTGCAACCTCGCTCTTTCGACTTGCAAAGTAAGAGCCGATCAAGACGAGCGGCAGGCCAAGAATGATGCCAATTGTAAGTGGCTCACCCAAGATAATGACTCCAAGAAGCACTGCAAATGCTGTATTCAGGTAAGTCACAAGCGATGCTCGGGCAACACCAATAATCGGTGTGAGTGCAAAGAAGATTGCAAAGGCAGCCCCTGTTGAGAGAACGCCGAGTCCGATAATTGACCAGATTGCAGATGGCGCAATGTGATGGCTTGGCCATTGATGAATGGCGAATGGAAGATAGAAGAGTGAGGTAATCACCATTGCGACTGCATTGATTGCAATACCTGAAACTCCTGGAAGCCCACTCTGAACAAACATCACCGCATATGAATAACCGACAGCGGCTACGAGAACCATTGCAATTGCAAGTGGATCAGCGCTGCCCTTGATGCTCTCGATACCAACAACTGCAACGAGCCCGATAAAGCCGATGATGAGACCGAAGAGGCGCTTGTGATGCCAGACAGTCTTATCGCCCTTCATGGAGGCAAAGATTGTGGCCCAGATAGGAACTGATGCAATCAAGAGTCCAGCAAGGCCAGAGGAGATCTTCTGTTCAGCCGTTCCGATAAGAATCCAAGGGCCAATCATCTCGAGAAGCGCATAAGGTGCGACATATTTGATTCCGCGAATTGCAGCACCGAGTGATTTCTGGCGAATTGACCAAGGAATCAAGATTGCAGCGCCAATTGCGGTGCGAAGAGAGACAACGATTGCGGGCGTGAAACCATTATCTGGATCTACTGCAACCTTTATAAATAGATATGGAATGCCCCAAAGCAGGCCTGTGAGTAGAAATAGAATCCAGCCGCGACGCGACATTACATCTCCGATACTTTCTTATGGTCACTTTTGATCAAGAGTTAACGCTTATTGATCACTGACTTATAGAGTGCGAGTGTAGTTGCAGCGACTGCATCCCAGCCGAATTCAGATGCTGCGCGTTGGCGTCCAGCCTTGCCATACTTGATGAGAAGCTCAGAATCACCCATCAGACGGGTGATAGCTTCGGTAAGCGCGCCTTCAAATTGAGGAATATCGTCTTCGGTGTAATCCACTAACTCACCTGTTTGGTGGTGGTTGACAACTTCTGGAATTCCGCCGACTCGAGATGCAAGAACAGCGGTCTCGCACCCCATCGCTTCGAGATTGACGATTCCAAGTGGCTCGTAGATAGAAGGACAGAGGAAGAGATCTGCATGTGTAAGGGCTGCAGTGAGTTTCTCGTGGGGGAGCATCTCTTTAATCCACCAGATATTGCTACGGCTCTTCTGAAGCTCTGCAATTAATTCAGCAACTTCATTTCCAATAGTGGGTTCATCAGGGCTACCGGCTGCAAGCACGAGACCGAATTCTGCCGGCACATCTCTCCATGCACGCAAGAGATGTGCAAGACCCTTTTGGCGAGTGATTCGACCAACAAACATGGCGTAACGACCGGTAATTCCAAACTCTTCCAGAACCGAAGTATCGTTATTTGGAGCAAATCGTGTGACATCAACACCATTGCGAATCGTGACAACCTTTGCTGGGTCAACGTTGGGATATGCCTTTAATACATCGGCGCGCATTCCATCACTGACAGCAATGATTGCCGCTGCAGCTTCGTAAGCTGTTTTCTCTGCCCACGATGAAATCTGATATCCACCACCGAGCTGCTCTGCTTTCCATGGACGCAATGGCTCAAGTGAGTGTGCGCTCACAATATGTGGCGTTCCGTAGAGTAGGGATGCAGTGTGGCCTGCCATATTTGCATACCAAGTATGTGAGTGGATTACATCAACCTCACCAAGGTTCTGGGCGATCGCTAAATCCGTGGCAATTGCCTGAAGGGCTGGGTTTGCATTCTCAAATTCGATTGGTGTGGAGTAGCCGTGAGACCCATCGGTGCGAACTCCACCGAAGCAATGCACATCTACCTCGACGCCACTTACATTACGCAAGGCCTCAGTCAATTGAACGACGTGAACACCTGCACCGCCATAGACCGCTGGGGGCCACTCTTTTGTCACGATTCCGATTCGAGTCTTGCTCATTGAGAAAGAGTATCGGTGAGTATGGCTTCTTTATAGGTAGTTGAGTAACCTTTATCCATGGCTCGCTTTGAAGTTCCACTAGGAATCGTCCTCGCCGGAGGTGAAGGAAAGCGTTTGATGCCATTAACTGCAGATCGAGCAAAGCCTGCCGTTCCCTTTGGTGGCTCATACCGTCTCATCGATTTCGTTCTCTCTAATCTTGTTAATGCAGATATGCGTAAGATTGCAGTGTTAACTCAGTACAAGTCGCACTCTCTCGACCGCCACATCACAACTACATGGCGCATGTCCACACTTCTCGAAAATTATGTAACTCCAGTTCCCGCACAGCAGCGCCTCGGTCCACGTTGGTATACAGGTTCAGCTGATGCAATTTTGCAGAACTTCAATTTGATTCATGATGAGAACCCAAAACATGTTGTCGTATTTGGCGCAGACCACGTCTACCGTATGGATCCAAGTCAGATGTATGACCAGCACCTCAGTACCGGGGCAGGTGTCACTATCGCTGCGATCCGTATGCCTCGTTCTGAGGCGCATGACTTTGGAGTTATTGAATTAGCTGAGGATGGAATCACTATCAAGAAGTTCCATGAGAAGCCTTCAGATCCACCTGCAATGCCAGGTCATCCTGATCTCTCCTTGGTCTCAATGGGTAACTACATCTTTAAGCGCGATGTAATGGAAGAAGCGCTCATCTTAGATTCTGAAGATCTTGAATCACGCCATGACCTCGGTGGAAATATCATTCCAATGCTTACTGAAGCTGGCCAAGCAAAGGTCTACGACTTCGAACATAACGTTGTGCCGGGTGCGACCGAGCGCGATATAGGTTACTGGCGCGATGTAGGTTCAATCGATGCTTATTACGATGCACATATGGATTTAGTTTCAATCCATCCAATCTTTAATCTCTACAACCGTGAGTGGCCACTCCTTACAAATCCGCCATCACTACCACCTGCAAAGTTCTCAGAAAATGGCATCGCACAAGATTCCATCGTCGGAGCTGGCTCAATCATCTCTGGTGGCCACGTCAGTCGTACCGTTGCTTCGTACGATGTACATGTGGGCGCTGGAGCATTTGTTGATAGCTCGGTCTTAATGCCAAGCGTCAAGATTGGTGATCGCGCAGTTATCCGTAAGGCAATTATCGATAAGGGCGTTGTCGTAGAACCTGGCGCCCAAATTGGAGTCGATCTCGAGCGTGATCGTCAGCGATTTA
Source organism: Candidatus Nanopelagicaceae bacterium (assembly GCA_947454735.1). Classification (GTDB taxonomy): domain Bacteria; phylum Actinomycetota; class Actinomycetes; order Nanopelagicales; family Nanopelagicaceae; genus Planktophila. The sequence goes on along the minus strand of CANGLK010000005.1, from coordinate 51,879 downwards.
CAGTGACAGATTCAGGAATCGTCGTTGTTGGCAAGGGTATTCGCGTTACGCCGTAGGTAAATTAGTTAATCAACTTCTTAAGCGCTTCGCCGGCAAAATCAATCGCAACCCGTGCAGTAGGTGTGACTGCCATGTTTGTAAAGAAGCCATGGATCATTCCATCGAATTGTTTATAAATTACAGGCACGCCATCGCGCTGGAGAAGTGATGCATACTTTTCACCGTCGCTTACTAGCGGGTCGTATTGGGCAGTGATGACAATGGCTGGTGCACAGCCAGTGAAATCTCTTGCCGCCATTGGTACTGCATACGGATTGGTATCGTGTGCAACGCCTTGAAGATATTGCTCCCAGAACCATTTCATTGCTTGCGTTGAAAGGCCAAAACCAGTCGCCATATTCATATAAGAGTCAGTGGTGAAATCTCGACCGTTGCAAGGGTAAATGAGAAGTTGAAATTTAAGATCAATATTATTATCCCGGGCTTTGAGAGATACAGCGCTTGCAAGAGTTGCTCCAGCGCTATCGCCTGCAACTCCGATGCAATGCGGATTGATTCCTAATTCATCTGCATGATCGCGGACCCACAACAAAGTTGCATAACAATCATCGAATGGAATCGGAAAGGGATGTTCTGGGGCTTTTTGATAGTGAACCCCAACGATCGTAAATCCACTGTGGTTAGCTAGACGCGCCATTGAAGCGTCATACATATCGAGATAGTTCAGAACGAATCCGCCGCCATGAAAGTGAACTATTGCCGGTGCAGTTGGATTATCTGTTGGTCGATAGATACGGAGAGGAAGATCAGAGGTGGGTCCTGGAATAAAGCGATTGGTAATCTCAAATATTGGTTCGACTGGGCCAGATGTCGCCATTCGCCCTTGAGTATTTGCGCGAATCACAGCTAATGGCGCCTCCCAGACCGCTGGTGCACCGGATGCTGCCTGCTTCTCTAAGAAAGCTTTGATTTCTGGGGCGAGTGACATGTTCCCAGTAAATCACGAGCGAGGTAGACTTGGCCCAGGTCAACGTTGACGTTCGGGCTCAAATATTTAGCCCAATTCATTTACACATTTGGAGTATGAGATGCGTTTTGGTGTTCTTACAGGTGGTGGAGATTGTCCAGGACTTAACGGCGTAATCCGTGGAGTCGTCACAAAGGGAATCAAGGAGTACGGCTACGACTTCGTAGGCTTCCGCGATGGATGGAAGGGTCCTCTTGAGGGTCTGACTATGCCTTTGGATCTTGCAACTGTGAAGCCAATCCTCACAAAGGGTGGAACCATCCTCGGCTCATCACGTACCAACCCATTTAAGATCGATGGCGGTGTAGAGCGCATCAAGGCAAACCTTGAGGCTCATGGAGTCGATGCACTTATTGCAATCGGTGGCGAAGATACTCTCGGAGTTGCAACAAAGCTCCACGCTCTAGGCGTCAAGGTAATCGGCGTTCCAAAGACTATCGATAACGATCTCAACAACACGGATTTCACATTCGGCTTCGATACATCAGTTAACATTGCAATGGAGGCGATTGATCGTCTTCACACAACTGCTGAATCACATCACCGTCCATTGATCGTAGAGGTCATGGGTCGCCACGCAGGATGGATTGCACTCCACTCAGGCATTGCAGGCGATGCAGCATGCATCTTGATTCCAGAGGTGAAGTTCTCTGTAGATAAGGTCTGCGAGTACGTGAAGTCACGTTTTGAGACTGGAACAGCACCAATCATCGTTATTGCCGAAGGTGCGATTCCACAAGATGGCGACATGATCGTTAAGGATCAAGAGCTCGATGCATTTGGCCACGTAAAGCTTTCAGGTATTGGCGAATGGCTCGCTCAGGAGATTGAGAAGAAGACTGGTTACGAGACTCGCTGCACCGTACTTGGCCACATTCAGCGTGGTGGAACACCAACAGCATTCGACCGAGTCTTGTCTTCACGCTTCGGACTTGAGGCAATCACAGCTGCTCATCAGGGCGACTGGGGAACAATGATGGCCCTTCACGGCACAGATATCGTTCACGTCCCATTGGCATCTGCAACAGATGTCTTGAAGACAGTTCCTATCTCTCGCTATGAAGAGGTCTTCTCTTTCTTCGGTTAAACCGAAGTCAGAGTAATTACCCCGCATCAACTCCCTTCGAGACTTTAGGCTAAATACATGACATCACTGGATAGCTTGTTCAACGAGAACGCAGTTGCGGCGCAACAACCCAACTGGCCTGGTGGTCCAACTGGTGAACCTTTAGCTAAGGCAGTGGCAGAGCTCAAAACTCTGCCACCGCTTGTCTTCGCTGGTGAATGCGATGAACTCAAAGCCCGCGTTGCAGATGCTGCAGCAGGTAAGGCTTTCTGGTTGCAGGGCGGAGATTGTGCAGAGACCTTTGGATCTGCAACAGCTGATTCAATCCGCAATCGAATCAAGACGATTCTTCAAATGGCGGCAGTCTTGCAATACCAATCTTCACTTCCTGTCATCAAGGTAGGACGTATGGCTGGCCAATTTGCAAAGCCACGATCAAATGACACAGAGACTCGTGGCGATGTAACGCTTCCTGCCTATCGCGGCGATGCTGTAAATGGCCTTGAATTCACTTCTGAATCTCGAACTCCCGATCCACAGCGCCTTGTAAAGGTCTACAACACATCTGCTGCAACTCTCAATTTAGTTCGTGCATTCACTCAAGGCGGCTTTGCAGACCTTCGCCGCGTACACGAGTGGAATAAGGGCTTCATCAAGGATTCAACTTTCGGCGAGAAGTATGAGCAAGTTGCTAACGAGATTGGCCGCGCACTCTCGTTTATGGAATCTGCAGGCGTTGATCCCAATGAATTTAAGGCTGTTGATTTCTACGCAAGCCATGAAGCGCTCATCATTGAATATGAGAAGGCGCTGACACGTATCGATTCACGCACAGAGCTTCCTTACGATGTATCAGGACACTTCATCTGGATTGGTGAGCGCACACGCCAGATGGATGGCGCACATGTTGATTTTGCTTCAAAGGTACGAAACCCAATCGGTGTAAAGCTCGGACCTAAGACCACCGTTGAAGATGCACTCGCTCTCATCCAAAAGCTTGATCCCAACCGCGAACCAGGTCGCCTTACCTTTATTACACGTATGGGTGCATCAAAGATTCGCGAGATTCTTCCTGCTCTCGTTGAAGGTGTAACTAAGAGCGGTGCACAAGTTCTATGGGTCTGCGATCCAATGCACGGCAATACCTTTGAAACATCTAATGGTTACAAGACCCGTCAATTTGAAGATGTACTCGATGAAGTCCGCGGATTCTTTGAGGTACATAAGAAGCTCGGAACACATCCAGGCGGAATTCATATTGAGTTGACCGGTGATGATGTGACTGAGTGCCTCGGTGGTGGAAATCAAATCTCTGAGAAAGATCTTGAATCACGTTACGAGACAGCGTGCGACCCACGCCTCAATCACTCACAATCGCTAGAACTCGCATTCCTCGTTGCAGAGATGCTCCGCGACCGCTAATTTCACGATGGCAGAACTCCTCTCCACCACGATGGCTTCGCCTATTGGCAAGCTCTATCTTCTGACACGTGGTGAGACCGTTCTCGGGCTCAATCTCTCAGGCTTTCAAGATCTACTCGCCTCGCTTACTCCTAAGGAGTTGGAGGAGAAGATTGGCAAGAGCACAAAAATCACAGGAATTACAGATGCCCTTGAAGATTACTTCGATGGCGATCTCAAAGCGATTAACTCAATCAAGGTAAAACAACCGGGTGGAGATTTCTCTCAAGCTGCCTGGTCATCGATGCGCAAGATTAAAGCTGGCGCGATGGAGTCATATGCAGATCTTGCTTATCGGGCAGGTAGCCCAGCTGCCGTCCGCGCTGCAGGTAGTGCATGTGCCAAAAATAAAATTGCTGTAATCATCCCTTGCCACCGAATTATTAAGTCAGGTGGCGCAATCGGTGCCTATGGTTGGGGAGTCAATAAGAAGATCTGGCTATTACAACACGAAGGTGCGCTCGACTAACCAAGAACGTCAAGCATGATGGCAATAGCTTCATCACACTGCGCGTCATCAAAATCAAGGTGAGTCACAAGACGGGCATAGCTCTTACCGAGCGCGCTAATCCATAGACCCTTCTCCTTACAACGAGCTGCGAAATCCGCTGCCGTGATGCCCGTCTGCGAGAGCTCGAGTCCAACGATATTTGTTTCTACCGTTGTTGGATCAATCAGAGTTGAATCGTGTGCAGCGAGAGCAACTGCCATCTTCTTGGCACGTGCATGGTCATCTGTCATGCGTTCAATATTGTGATCAAGTGCGTAATGACCTGCAGCTGCAAGGAGACCGATCTGGCGCATTCCGCCGCCGTAGCGCTTACGCCAGATGCGACATTCGGCAATCGTTGCTTTGCTACCGAGAGAGATAGATCCAACTGGCGCCCCAAGGCCCTTGGAGAGGCAGACGCTGATCGTGTCGAAGTGCTTTCCAAATTCATTGAAGGCAACGCCAGATGCAACATGGGCATTCCAAATTCGGGCGCCATCGAGGTGCATTGAAATTCCGCGTTGGCGCGCCTCTGTACTTAGTCGGGCAATCTCAGAGATAGGTTGAACAGTTCCGCCGCCGAAGTTATGTGTATTTTCAATAGCAATAGCGGTAGTTGAAACTAAATATGGTCCGGCATTTTCATGAGCGAGAGCGAGTGGGGCATCGGCGTTAAGAAGGCCACGCTCTGAGTGCCATGTACGAGTAGTAATTCCGCTAAATACTGCACCAGCACCGAGTTCAGCGCGGACGATGTGGGCACGTTCTTCAGTAAGGAGCTCTTCACCTGGCTTTACCAAGGTGCGGATTAAGAGTTGATTGGCAAGAGAGCCCGTAGGGGAGAAGAGGCCAGCCTCCATACCGAACATCGCAGCGACACGTTCTTCAAGAGAATTGACTGTTGGATCATCGCCATATACATCATCACCGACTGCGGCAGATGCAATTGCATCGCGCATTCCCTGAGATGGTCGCGTGACTGTATCTGAGCGAAGATCAATTGCCATGCGTGGATTCTACGCTCTCTTCACCCTTGATGACGATGGCAAACATTGCAATTACCACGAGGATGCCGCCGATGAGAGCTTGGAGCGTTAAAGACTCTCCTCCAAAGAGCACTGCGAAGACCGCTGCAAAGACAACTTCCATCGTGAGAATGACCGCCACCTTAGTTGGTGTCATATGCGCCTGCGACCAGGTTTGAATCATAAATGCGACAGCTGTGCAGAGGATTGCTGTGTAGAAAACGACGAGCCACCCAGTTGTATCAGCTGGCGCTTCATAACCTTGGCCAATCGAAATTACTCCAGTGAGAACTGCACATGTGGTGAGCTGCACAACGGTGAAGGTGTAGCTATCAAGTCCATTGCTCCACTGACTTAAGGCGATGATGTGTGCACCAAAACCGATTGCGCTCATCAATACCAAAAATTCACCGAAGCCGACGCTCCAACCATGGAGCGAGAGAAGGGCAAGTCCTGCTGTTGCAAGTGCAACGCAAACCCATGTAAAACGTGAAATTCTATGGCGAAGAAATACTGCAGCGATAACAGGAGTAGCAACGACATAGAGACCTGTGATGAATCCAGTGATTGCAGCACCTGTGAGCTTGAGGCCTAAAGTCTGGAAGATATAACCGGAACCAAGAAAGAGTCCGGCAAGAAATCCCTTGCGAAGAATATCTTTATTGAGGTTTCGGATGACTGATGGCTTGAGAGCAACCATTGCGATGACGGCAACAGCAAAACGTGAGAAGAGGAAGCTATTGACGCTCTGTTTTTCAATCGCATCCTTCATCACAACAAATGCATATCCCCATGCTGCTGCAACTGCGAGAAGTGCCCATGGGGCAATCTTCATCTTTCTCTCGTGCGAGTGGCTCATCCGCGAAGCTTTTTCAACAGGGCGATTTCTTCGCCATGTTCTGGCTCCATTCCTGGAGTCTCGAGAATGAGAGGGGCGTTAACAACTGCAGGATGCTTGAGAAGTTCCTTAAATGGAGCTTCGCCAATAAATCCCTTGCCGATATTTTGATGGCGATCCTTGAGCGCGCCGCATACATCCATCGAATCATTTGCATGGATTAATTGAATGCGTTCGATTCCTGCAACCTCAACAAGAAGATCTAGGGTCTCTTTCATTCCACCTTTCTTTGCGATGTCGTGACCAGCAGCAAATACATGGCAGGTATCGAGACAGATTCCAACCTTTGGGTGGTATTCAAGAGCCTTGAGGTATTTCTCTAAATCTTCTAACCGCTTTACAAGTGATTGACCTTGACCGGCAGTTGGCTCTAAGAGCAACATCGGAGCGTCATCACCGAGCTTTTCAAGAATTGGCATCATGCCCTTATTGATCTGCTTCCAAGCTTGATCAACAAACTCTTCCTTTACAGCTGAACCAGTATGAACAACGACACCGAGTGCGCCGATCTCTTGGCCGCGCGTAAGTGAGTATGCAGTAGAAGCTAAAGAGTTCTTATAAGTGTCTTCAGTAGGGGAGCCGAGGTTGATAAGAAAGGGCGCGTGAACATAGACCTCGAGATCGAGCGCATCTGCCTTCTCGCGAAAGAGCGCATCTGCTTCATGATTTGTCTCTGGCATAGCCCACCCGCGAGGGTTTGAGGTGAAGACTTGAATCGCTTCAGCCCCTGTTGCTTCAGCATATGCAATGGAGCGTTTAGCCATTCCTCCTGAAGTAGGAGTATGAGCACCGATACGTGGACGTGAATTCTTATTTGCAGGCACCGGCTTACCCTACTGTGATGGTTACCGTACTGCCACGTTTTACCTTTGTGCCGACCTTCGGCGTGATATTTGTGACCTTCTTGACTGTCTTCTTACCGATCTTCTTTACGACAACTTTAACTCCGAGGTCCTGAAGCGCCTTGACAGCCTTAGCTTCCTCGATGGAGTAGAGATTCGGAATGTAGGCAAATTGCGTGCCCTTTGAGATTACGATCGAGACGGCTGCTCCCTTATTAACACTTCCTCCACCTGCTGGCGTCTGTGCAATCACTTCACCAATAAGTTTCGTCTCGCTGAAAGCATATGTTGATGTGACTTTGAACCCTGCACCAGTTAACTCATTGAGAGCCTGTTCACCGCTCTTGCCTAGATATGAAGCAAGTGCAACTTGTTCAATTCCCTTTGAAACCGTCAGCGTGACCGTTGTATCGCGCTTTACCTTTGTTCCAGTTGCAGGGTTTGCCGATATCACAAAACCTTTAGGAACCGTTGCATCAAAGACTTCTATATTTGCTGCGACCTTCAGTGGGAATTTAGAGATTGCAGCTAGTGCTGCCTCTGGAGTGAGCCCCTGAACCATTGGTATTACATAACGTTCAGGACCTTTGGAGAGAACAATCTTTACAGTGCCGCCTTGATCAACTTTGCCGCCACCTGCAGGGATTGATTCAATGACGCGATCTGCTTCAATCTCTTCGCTATATCTACGTTCGATGACGATTGAAGTCAGACCAAGTGGAGTCAGCGCTGATGTGACTTCTGACTGTGTTGCACCGACTGTCGATGGAACAACTACGCGCGAACCTGGACCAAGTAATACATACCAACCGGTGATACCTAGGGCGATTGCAAGAGCTGCTGCGATCTTGCGGTTGCGACGAACTCGCTTGCTCGCCTTCTTTCGCTTCGCCACTTGTGCGGTTGTTTCTCGCTCTACAACTGCGACAGTCTCTTCCTTGGGCAGCTGAAGTGGAGTGGTGAGCTCTTGAATTCGCTTACGAAGCGACTTCTGCTTCTTCGCTGGGCGCATCGGCTTAATGGGAATATCGAGCTCAAGGCTGAGTTGATTCTCTTTTGGATTAAGACGTGCATTAACGGCAAGAAGTTGAGAATGAAATACCGATGCATTGCGAGGGCGTTCATCGGGATCTGCTGATGTCGCACTATAAATAAGATTATCGAGATCTGAAGGAAAGCCGTCGACTACCGAGCTCACGCGTGGTACTCGTTCATTGACGTGCATATAGGCAATTTGAATCGGAGCATCGCCATCAAATGGCTTCTTGCCGGTGAAGAGTTCGAAAGCTGTGATGCCGACTGCATATACGTCAGAGCGAGAGTCAGCGACGCCACGTTGAACTTGTTCGGGGGATAGGTAGGAGACGCTTCCAAGGATGACGCTTGATTCAGCTGTCATCGTTGACCCAAGTAGCGGTCCCTTTGCCAGGCCAAAGTCGGCAATCTTGATGCGTCCCTCTTTTGAGACCAAGATATTTTCAGGCTTGATATCCCTATGAACGATTCCTTGCTTATGAGCTGCAGCAAGTGCACTTAAAACTGGGAGGAGAAAACGAATTCCATCACGATCTGAAAGTCGCCCTTGCTCATGGAGATATTCGCGCAAGGTATGGCCTTCCACCATCTCCATCACAATAAAGACAGCGGGAGTTCCGTTCTGATTCCATCCCTGGTCTTGGACGGCAACGATATTGGGATGAGATAGCGCCGCAGCAGCTTTCGCTTCACGGATAAATCGATCTACAAATTGCTCATCTTGAGCCAGATGCGAGTGCATGATCTTGACTGCAACTTTGCGATCGAGGCGAGTATCGAAGCCTTCGTAGATGCTCGCCATTCCACCTGAGGCGACTTGGCGAAGGAGCTGATAGCGCCCATCGATAAGTTCGCCGGTGAGATCTGACATGGGGCAAATCCTAGTTAGATAGCTCGAAATCTGCGCTCATCTGACTCTTGTTCTCAAGGAAGTGTTGCTCTTGTTTGGTGAGCCATTTCTGCATATTTGCTGAGATTGATTCGCCATCTCGGGCAATCACTCTCTCAACTCCCTGTGATGGCTCAATATCAATCCAGATTGATGCGGTGAGATATCTTCGAATTGCAGCTTGAGATGCGCCGACCCCTTCAAGAATAAGGAGCTGCGATTGAGGAATCTCTACTGCAGCCCCAAATTCACCCTTACTCCAATTGAAGAATGAAAGTGAAAACTTCTCACTCTTTTGATGAGAAAGGCAGACCTTAACTAAGGCATCCGTGAGGTGGTGATCAAAAGGCGCGCCCCACCCGTTATAGAGATCATCCATATGCAAAGTGGTGCACTTATATTTCAATGAGAGCGCAGCGGTTAAATGTTCTGCAAGCGTTGTCTTGCCCGCACCTGCTGGACCATCGATTGCAATGATGGGCCGATTGGTTGAACTACAGAGATCTAATAGCGCGGCGGTGAGTTCCATACCAAGCGCTCCATCCAAATGCGGCCATGATTGTAAATGCAACATAGAGCAGTGATGTAAAGAGAAGTCCCTGTGAAGCATATAGAGCGACGTAGCCGGCATCTACAACAAGCCACAGTGGCCAATTGTCGTACTTTTCATAGACCATCAATAACTGTGCTGCCAAGCTACCGAAGAGGAGAAGTGCATCCGGAAATGCAGCTACTGCTCCGATATGAGTTAACACTGGTGCGAAGATGAGCGTTGCAGCGATGATTGCAATCAAGGTATAGAGTCGATATTTACTTGCAAATGGCCCAGGCTTTGCACCGGATACTTCCCAGCCGAACCAGCCCATGACAGCGGCTGCGATAAAGATGATTTGAAGTAAGGCGCTTGCAAGTAGATCCCATTCGATAAAGAGAACGAGATAGAGGGCGCTACTGATTCCCCACCATGGCCAGGTGATTCGCTTTCCTGTAATGCCAAGACCAACGCCGATAAATGATGCGATAGATGCGATGAATTCGAGGTAGGAAACTTCATAACCCCAAGCAGTGAAAAAGATGGAAGACATATTTATCCTCAAGCATTCTCAGTTCGCATTACCGAACTGGTCAAACGGTCGAACTCGAAGTTGAGTTCCTCTCAGCCACTTTGGCTCCCGTAGGTAAAACCTTAGCGCATGCGAATGAAAAGGGTCTGGATGAAGGCGATGCCGGCAACGCGAAGTCTGCGCCACTTTGAGGTTGTCGCGCGCGTGGTGAAGATGTCATAACCATTAGCTTCAATCTCATCGACAATTCCACAGTAAAGCTCGCTGGCAGCACGGATGCATGGTCGAGAGATTGGATCGAGATATTGAATACCTTCTTCGGCGACTGCCTGTAAATCACGTACTCGAGCAATCTGAAACTTTATCGCTTCAACTATTTCAGGGGTCATTCTTCGGCGAAGGAGCATCTCTTCACTTACTCCAAAGCGGGCCAACTCATCGAGCGGCATATAGATGCGGCCGCGATCGATATCTTCATCGATATCACGGATGAAGTTAGCTAGTTGAAATGCTGTTCCAAGAGCAGTTGCTGCTTCAATCGCGCGTGAGTCGTTATAGCCAAGGATTGGCAACATTTCGAGGCCGATTACTACTGCAGAACCGTAGACATAGGTCATCAATTCTTCATAGTTCTTATAACGAGTGACAGTTAGATCCATCTCCATCGATGTCATAAAGGCATCGAAGTAATCGAGCGGGATTGAATATCTAGTTACTGTATCTACAAGCGCGCGGCCGATGAGATCTTCGCTCTCTCCGTTGCGAAGATCAGCGAGAACTGAATCTCCCCACGTACGAAGAGCATTAGCCTTCTCTTCCGGCGAGAGAGTTGATGCAAGATCATCGACAATCTCATCTGCAAAGCGAGCAAAGCCGTAGAGCGCATGGACTGGAGGACGCTTTGCAGCGGGTAAGAGCAAGGTTGCTAAGTAGTACGTCTTTCCATGGAGAGCGTTGAGTCTTTTGCACTCTTCATAAGATGCTTGGAGCAGATCGGACATTTACTTAACTGGTCCCACAATGCGCTCTGCAGCAAGACGTCCAGAGATGAGAACCATTGGAACTCCAACGCCAGGTTGAGTTCCGCTACCTGCGAAGACAACATTGTCGAAGCCAGCTGCAATATTGCGAGGACGGAAAGGTCCAGTCTGGAAGAAGGTATGAGCGCTGGCAAATGGTGCACCTCGCTCCATTCCCTGAGCCTGCCAATCTAGGGGAGTAGTCATATGCTCAACTTCAATGGCATTTCCGAAACCGTCATATCCGCGAGATTCAAGGACGCGAATCATTTCATCGCGATAGCGAGACTTCTCCTTAGTCCAATCGATATCTGCATCGAGGTTAGGCGTTGGGAAGAGTACGTAATATGACTCTTTACCCGCTGGCGCCAAAGATTTATCGTCATGTGAAGGAACTGTCACAAGAACAGAAGGGTCAGTCATAAGAACCTTCTTATTGATCAGTTCATCAAATACGCCATCCCAAGACTCGCCGAAGTGAATGTTGTGGTGAGCAATGTGGTCATAGTGCTTTGAAGATCCGACGAGCAGAGTCACACATGAAGGTGAATACTTCAAACGTTTAATGCTGAGCGGTTCTTTACCTAGCAAATCTTTCCAGACAACAGGAAGATCTGGATTCATCACAATTGCATCGCACTCGTAGCGCTCACCTTTATCCGTGATTGCAGCAGTGACTCTCGAACCTTGCTTCTCAAGGGATGTAACTGAAGAACCGTAGACAAACTTGACGCCATGCTTCTCTGCCGCCGCTGCAAGTGCGCGAGGAACTGCATGCATTCCGCCCTTAGGGAAGAAGACGCCGTTAACGGAGTCCATGTAAGCAATCACTGCATAGATTGCGAGTGCCTGCTGTGGACTTACGCCGGCATACATCGCCTGGAATGAGTAAACCTTCTGAAGACGTGGATCCTTAAGGAATTGATTAACCTTTGGCTGAAGATGTCTAAATCCACCGAGTGCAATCAAACGAGCCAAGTTAGGTGTCAATAAGTTAAGCGGTGAATCGATATTGCGATCAATAAAGTCATTCATCTCATACTTATAGAGCTTCGTGACGAAGTCGACGTAATCGCGATAGCCAGCAGCCTCTGTTGCAGAGACTTTCTCTCGGATCTCTTGCTCCATCGCAGCAGTATCTGCATGAACATCAATCTGTGAACCATCTGCATAAAAGGCGCGGTAGAGAGGTGAGACCGGCATGAGTTCAAGCCAATCCTTCATATCTTCACCGACAGCAGAGAATGCATCTTGGATCAACGACGGCATTGTGAGAACAGTTGGCCCGGTATCAAAGGCATAACCATCTTTGTTAAGCAGACCATTACGACCACCTGGCACCAACTCACGTTCAATGACAGTGACATCACGTCCGGCACCAGCAAGGCGCAAGGCAGCGCTCAGTCCAGCAAGACCAGCTCCAACAACAACAATTTTCTGAGATGGACCTTTAATGCGTGCAACCATTAGGCGCTCCGTTTTACCGCGCTCAGCGCGATGTAAGTGAGAAATTCTCTCGATGATGGATGAATTGATGGATCTTCAATTGCGGCAAGTGATTCATTGGTGAGCTTTTCGATAAGGGTTTCAACCTTCTCAACGGCTCCAGAGTTTGTGATGAGCGTACGAAGTTCTTCAATCTTCTCGGCTGAAATATCAGCCGTTCCGAGAAAGGAGAGAAGCTCAGCTTTATCTTCGGTTGAGAGCAACTCAAGTGTCATTGCAATAAGGACAGTTCGCTTACCTTCACGAAGGTCATCTCCGGCGGGCTTTCCTGTAACAGTCGGATCTCCAAATATTCCGAGCATGTCATCACGTAGTTGGAATGCTTCACCGAGTGGAAGGCCATAACGAGAGAGTGCATCGAGAAGCGGAGCATGGGCATCGGGCTTGCCAATCACAGCGCCAATATGAAGAGGGCGTTCAATTGTGTACTTACCTGATTTGTATCGAGCGATACGCAATGATCGCTCTGCGCTATAGGTATTTTCTCCTGCTTCGCGAACATCGAGGTATTGACCTGCCATGAGTTCAACGCGCATCTCATCATGAATTCGATGCGCAGCAAGGAGTGAGGTTGTTGGGATCGCCGATGTGTTGAGCATCTGATCTGACCAGACAAGCGCGAGGTCACCGAGAAGAACAGCGGCAGATTCGCCAAACTGTGTTGCAAGACCATTCATTGCATGTGACTGGTGGAGGTTTTCAAAGTGGCGGTGAATGGCGGGCTTACCGCGGCGAGTATCTGATCGATCCATAAGATCATCATGAATGAGTGCGCATGCTTGCAGGAGTTCAAGACTTGATATTGCACGAATGATCTCTTGTGTTGGCTTAGCGCCAGATGCGAGGAGTCCGGCATAGGCAAAGAGTGGGCGAAGGCGCTTGCCACCATCGAGCAAGAATTCATCGAGAGCATCACATACGGGCACCAACTCAGATGCGATGGAGGTGAGATAGGTTCGTTGACCGGCGAGATATTCAGCGAGTGCGCTGCGAATCTCTGCTCGAACTGTCTCTATTGTCGTCTTGACCTCGGTAACCACGCGGCAACGGTACCCTGACACCGTGGAGATGCGCATGACGAACCTAGCTGATGGCAGTAAGCCAACCTTCTCCTTTGAGTTTTTTCCGCCTAAAGATGCAGATGGCGAGACCCGTCTCTGGGCAGCAATAGATGGACTTAAATCGATCGCCCCAGATTTCATCTCTGTGACCTATGGCGCAGGTGGATCTACGCGAGATCGCACTATCCGCATTACATCTGAGATCACCGCTCATACAAAGGTACCTACCGTTGCCCACCTCACCTGCGTTGGCTCTACTCGAGATGAACTCGTTGAAATCTTAGGAAAGTATCGCGAAGCAGGTATCTCAAGCATTCTCGCCCTCCGTGGAGATCCTGTCGGTGGGCCACGTGCTCCATGGGAGACAACACCTGGCGGATTTGATCACGCCGATCAACTGGTCTCACTTGCATCTGAAATCGGCGGTTTCACAATTGGAGTGGCTGCCTTCCCGGATGGCCATCCAGCATCTGCAGGGGATTTTGAAAATGATATTGAAGTGCTTCTTGAGAAAGAGCGTCGCGGTGCAACATTTGCAACAACCCAATTCTTCTTTGAAGCGCAGCGTTGGATTGATTTAGTCGAAGCGCTCCGCGCTCGTGGATCATCTATGCCAATCATTCCGGGAATTCTTCCTGTAACTAATTTGAAGCAATTTAATCGAATGGCAGAGCTCACGGGTACTCCTATTCCTGCACGCATCTCTGAGGCATTTGCAAAAGTTGAAAGCGACCCAGATGCGGTTCGCAATTTGGGCGTTGATATAGCAACTAATCTTTCGCAACAACTTCTCGAAGCGGGAGCGCCTGGTATTCACTTCTACACAATGAATACTTCGACAGCTACCCGTGAAATTTTCGAACGAATCAAAGGAAGTCGATGAACCGCCACGAATTTAATCGCAAGTGGAGCGATCTCCACGGGGGAGTCGAAGTTCAGGGCGTTATCTCGATGTGGCTTCGTATCTCTTACTGGACTGCCCGAGGACTTTCATCTCTACGCATGACGCCAAATTTTGTAACAACAATCGGTTTACTTGCATCCATCACAATCTATTTCACAGTCTATACAAGCCAACTCATCGCACTTGTCATCTTCTCGCTCATCTGCGATGGCGTTGATGGCTCGCTCGCCATTTATCGCGAAAGGGTCAGTAAGTTCGGCGAGCTCTACGACTCCTTGGCAGATCGTATCTCTGAAGCTTTCTGGTTGGTGGGTGCAACATTTGTTGGAGTTCCGGTGCGCTGGGCAATTGCAATCTGGGTGTTAGGCGCCACGCAAGAGTATGCCCGCGCACGCTTAGCATCCCTTGGCTATACAGAGATTGGCGTTGTGACCCCGACAGAGAGACCAGTGCGGGCAATCTTCGTAATCGCTGTAACTCTCACCTACTGGTTTGGTCACGATGTAGCTACACAGGTAGCAATTGGTTTTACAGTATTACAAGCAATCAGTGTGCTGATTGTGATGCGGATGGCACGTTCAATATTGCGTTAGCAACAATTTCAGCGCTTAGCCCCACAAGTGGCAAACCCCCACCAGGATGTGACGAACCACCCACGAGATAGAGATTCTTTAGTGGTGATCGGTTCTTTGCACGTAAGAATGCAGCACGCGGTCCGTTGCTCGATGTTCCGTAAATTGATCCACCCGGGGCGTTAACAGAATTTTGAAGATCAAGTGGTGTACGAATTTCAAGCAAATCTAAACGGTCGCGAATAGATATTCCTTGCGCTTCAATCTGATCGATAATCGAATTGGCATAGCGCTGGTTAAACTCTTTATCCCCCCAGTCAAAACCTTCTGCAGAGTTTTCGCTATGTCGTGGTGCGTTGACCAATATAAAGAGCGCTTCGTGGCCTTCGCTCTTGACCATTGTTGGATCATTGGGTGAGCAGATGTAGATAGTTGGTTTCTCTACCGGCTGCTTCGCTGTAAAGATCGCTTCAAACTCGGCATCGTAATCATCAGGAAATAAAATCGTATGGTGTGAGAGTTTTGGCTGATCACTTGGACGCAAACCGAGAAGAAGTGAGAAGCCAGCGAGAGATGGCTCTAGCTTTGACAACTCTTTGCTAACCTTCCTGACTCGTCGCGTTGGATTGGAAATCAGTTTGTTATATGTCAGGCCAGCATCGGCATTAGAGATGACGATATCTGCGCTGATTGCATCTCCATTGGAGAGCGTGAGCCCAATGACCCTATTTCGCTTCATATTGATAGATGCAACAGGGGAGTTGAGATGGATTGCAACGCCCACTTTTTCACAACGCTCGGCAATATGTTCTGAGAGCGTTCCGATTCCACCTTTGATATGCCAGGCGCCAAAGGCCTCTTCGATAAAGGCAATTGTTGAGAGAACTGCAGGAGCCTTACGGGGATCAGATCCGCTATAGGTTGCATATCTATCCATAATCTTTGCGAGGTAAGGATTGCTTAGCCCGAAGTCGCGAAGCGTCGCACGGGGCGCAATGATGCGAAGGTCTCTCAAGATATGGCGGCGCTTCAATAGTGAGAGCGGGCTCTTGAGCTCAGATTCCACAAAGGGTTCGCGGGAGACATCCCACATCCGCTCTGCTCGATTGAGAACTGCATCCCACTCTTTCGCTGCATCAGCGCCGAATGATTCGGTAATTGATTCGAGCGTCTTCTTGCGAGAGAGATTTGTGAATTGAACTGATTTCCCATCGTGGAAGCGGTAATCAAATGAGGGATCTACCGCTTCAAGCTCTAAGACCTGACCCATATGTTTTCCAGTGCGCTGGAAGAAGTCACGGTAGACAGCTGGAATTGTCAGAAGTGATGGACCTGTATCAAAGGCATATCGGCCGATCCATTCAGTGCGGCACTTTCCACCCGGACGATCTGAAGCTTCATAAATTTCAACCTTGTGGCCAGCACGAGCAAGACGCGCAGCTGCGCACATTCCACCAATTCCGGCGCCAATGACAATAATCTTCTTGGGCTCTTTCACCTTGCCGACATCTCCGGTCATACGGTGCGCCCCTTCCATTGAACTTTGCCTTTGTTGCGCCATGAGAAGTAAAGCAGATAGATGAAGAGGGCGGCTGAGAGTGGATGGAGAAATGAATCACGGTGCCGCGTAGTCGATGATGCAGCACTGATGAGGCGAGTACCGATAATCGCAATGCAGGCCGCGAAAGCAAGCAGGTTTCCCGAAATCGCGTAGAAGAATGGAAGTATTCCTGTCGCTGCCATGAAGATTATTGCGATTGCAGAACCAAATAAGGAACCAAAGGCTGAGTTAAGTGATTTGCCATATCCGGCGCGAACTTCGGTGAATGAGGAGTACATCCTTGTTGATGAGAGCTGGGATCCATCGATGACTGCACCGCGAAACCCTGAATCCACAAATGAACGACCGAGTTCGATGTCATCGAGAACCTTGTGTGCGACAGATTCAAAGCCATTGATTGCGTGCAGTGAGGAGCCTTTCATCACAAGAAACTGGCCGTTACAGATCACCGTTGATTTCAACGGAAACTTTTCGGCGACACGCAATAGGACTGTGCTCATCCATGACCATTGCAGAAGGGGTTGAGCGAGACGTTCAGCCCAGGTTTCTGCAATCTGCTTTGGGTAAGGCGATAGGAAATCTAATCCGCTCTCGTTGAGCGTTGCAACAGCGCGGGCAATTGCATCTTTCTCAAAGTGAACATCAGCATCGACAGAGATAACAACTTCAGCGCTCTGTGAAGTCAAGAACCCTGATTGAAGCGCGCTGACCTTTCCAAGCCATCCATCACGTGGAGCGGGAGCGTTCATTACAGAGATTCGCTTTGAGTAATGCGATGATGCAATGTCGAAGGTGCGATCCTCAGAATTGTCGTTAATAACGAGGACTCTGAGGTGCGGGGTATCGACCTGCCCCTCAAGCTCAGTAAGGATTCGAGAGATATTTTCTTCTTCGTTTCGGACAGGAAGAAGAATCAGAATTGATGACTCAACGCTTCTTGCCGGAAGCGGCTTTCGCATCGTCGCAAAGTTAATGAGTGCCAGAAGTGCGAGAAGTGAGTTCAGGAGAAATATTGCAAAGATCATCAGATTTAAGCTTCGCCGAGCCAATTCTTAAAGATGAATGGCGTGGCAAATGCTCCAAAGACGGCAGCACCTAGAAATGCAAGACCTGGTCTATCGAAGAAGAAGAGATTGCCGATAAATCCTGAGAAGAGAACCCATGTCAAGAGAATTGTGACTGCGCGCAGACTGGCACTCTCTTTACGGCGTTCAAATGGAAGGACGAGATTCAGAAGAGATATAATCGCACAACCGGCTAAGAGCCAACCAAAGAAGTTAGATAGCGGAACATCGGGCACAAATGGAATATGTGCGCCATCTACCACCCAGGTCCAGCGACCGGCTGCAACCATTTGAGGATCGAGGAATAAATCCCATCCCGCAAGAAGTGCGCCGCCATAGATAAAGGTCCACTTACTTGTTACGCGACGTGCCGCAACAAGTGCTGGGTGGACCATCATCACCCATGCAAAGGGAACAACTACAGGAACTCCACCGATGGCGAAACCCAAGGATGAGTCGTAGTTATAAATACCAAATGGCCATCCACTGTGAACGCCAAGGTACTCAATAAAAAACCCAAAGAGCGCGACGATGACGAAATATCGCCACGCGTACTTCACGCCATAGGAAAGATAGGCATGGAGAACCATCGAGAGCGCTGCTGCATAAACAGTGGCAATGGTGATGTATTGCAGAACGGTTCCATGAGTGAGTGGATATGTAATCTGAAGAAGAATTGTGAGGGCCAAGGCAGTGCCGAGTGTGATGCGGGCACGTTGTGAGATTCCGTGGCGACGTCTGCGCGGGGTGTAGTGCCTAATGGACATGGGGGAAGTCTGCCGTATTGATGAGGTCAAAGCGGGCAAAGAGCTCTTCGCTATACCAATCAAATTTCTTCGTATCCTCAATTACCGCTCTATGAGGAGCGTTCTTGTAGGCGAAATCACGCAGCGCATCTGCCGAATCCCAGAGCGAGAAGGTGCCTTGTAAGCCGATAGGCGCTTCTCCGATACCGATTGAAAAACGCAGACCAGGAGAGTTATGAAGATCTACAACTACTGGCGGAATCGATCGCCAGAAATGCATTGACTTTGACCACTTCAATCGGGCGCGAGTAATTGCAATAACTGGTCCGCCGCTGTGTTTCTTGCCGGTCGCTTTAAAGGGCTCACGTTTCGACCATTTGCCATGAGATGAAATCGGATCGAGTAGGTACTTGTCGAAGGTAGAAGATTTTGACTTCCACCGCTGAATGAAATGAGATTGATCTACACCTTCCAAATCGTTGGCAACGAACAAGAGTGCCCATTGATGTAAATCAGCATCTGTCGGAGTAAATGTCTTACCGGTTCCGGTGCCCATTAGCTTTGCAAAAGTTACGCCAGGAATCCTTCGGGCAATGCGGCGCCCAATCGCCATCTGAAGAAAGGCAAAGGGAATACTCGACCTTTTAACGCAAAAAATGTAGAGAGCGGTGCTCATAATTTCTTTTCAATCAGATCCCACTTGTTGCCATATTTATCCCTAAATACGACAACCTGACCAAAAGTTTCGCTACGTGGATTCTCGGTGAACTCAATTCCTCGAGCGAGGTAGTTCTCATAAGTTTCAGAGAAGTTATCGGTATAGAGGAAGAATCCAACTCGACCTCCAGTTGAGTTACCGATGGCAGCTTCTTGTGCAGCATTTGAAGCCTTCGCTAGAAGTATTTGCAAGCCCGAAGTACTTGGCGCAATCACAACCCAGCGCTTCTCAGGTGATAGCTCGGTATCTTCAATGAGAGTGAAAGCCAAATCGTTTACGTAATGTGCAATCGCCTCATCGTAATCAGGGATAACAATTGCAATCATGCCAAGAGTGGTTGCCATTACTCGCCAACTTTCATCGGGGTTGCGCCAGTTGATGCGATCAGTTCTGTAAAGGTAGTTGGGTAGACGCCGTGGGGATGACCTGCTGCAGCCCAGACAGTCTCGTAATCATTAAGCGCTTCGTCAATCACAGTGATATCTGGCTTATTTGACCATCCGATGGGGCTGACGCCACCGATTGAGAAGCCAGAGAACTCTTTTACAAAGGCGGCATCGACTCGTGCAAGTTCGCTATAGCCAAGATTACGAGCAACTAAATCGGTATCTACTCGGTGACGTCCACTGGTGATGATGAGAAGCACTTCTTCTTCAGGCGTTTGAAAGATAAGTGATGAAGCAATTTGACCAACTTCTATTCCTAGAGCCGAAGCTGCATCTTGTGCGGTGCGAGCAGATTCTCCAAGAACGGTAATTGGTCCAGCAATTGCAAGTTCTTGCATCGCAGCAGCCACGCGCTTTACCGCCGACTTTTCAAGGATGTGCTCCATAAGAGAGAAGGTTAGGGGATAGGTTTCTCTGGTGACTACAGCATTCAAACGCGGTATCAGGGCTCGTAACTCCCTTTGGGCATCGTTCTTCATAATGGGAATTGGTTCGATGGCATGGGTTGCTCGAATCCCGGAAATCAAAGATGCCGTAGGTCTTAGCAATGGTGAATTTGGATTTGTCTTCCTTGGATCCACCGTTGGTGCAGTCTTAGGTGCGCAGATTGCAGGGCGAGCAATTCATACATTTGGATCTCGACCAGTAATCAATCTCTCTTCATTTCTATTGCCCGCGGGCCTTGTCGCAATGGCGTACTCAAAGACAGCACCTGAACTCTTCTTCGCGCTTATGTTGATGGGATTCGGATATGCCCTCACCGATATGTCAGTCAATACTCAAGCGGTGGTTGTAGAAAAGATTCTTAACCAGAAGTGGATGTCTTCTTTTCACGGAATGTGGAGCCTTGGATCTTTCGTCACAACTGTCTTTGGTGGCGTAATGATCTCCTTCCTCACTCCAAAGGAGAATCTCCTCGCTGTTGCTGCAATCACCCTCATCGCCTTTATCCCAGCAAATCTCTATCTCTTAAGCCCAGCAGAAGATGAACATGCCGGAGATGGTGAAGAGATAACAGAGGCGAAGATTCCTTTCTTTGGAAAATCTGTTCTTCCATTATGGGCAATTGGGCTAGGGCTCATCGCAGGAATGGTTGCAGAAGGTGCTGCAAGTGATTGGGGAGCTATCTTGCTCCGCGACAATATGAATATTTCAAAGGGCGTCTACGCATCAGCATTCGCATCATTTGCACTCGCCATGATCACAAGCCGGTTCTTAGGTGATAAAGCGTTAGAGAAGTTCGGTGCCCGTAATACCGTTCGATATGGCGGCATCTATGGCGGCGGGGGATGGGCACTCTGCCTTGCTATCGCAATTCCGTTATCAAGTGTTGCAACGGTCCCAGCTCTCGTGATTGCCAATATTGGTTTTATCTTTGCTGGCCTTGGCATTGGACCGATGTTTCCTGCCTTTATCTTGGCGGCAAGTCGCCTCAAGGGAATCGCACCAGCAGTTGCAATCTCTCGTGTGGGCGTAATTGGAATTGCTGGCTTCTTTATCGGTCCAACAGTTACCGGAGTACTTGCTCAAGCAACATCGCTCTCATGGGCGATGGCATATCCAGTGGGAATGATGATCCTTGCAGGTTATATGTCTCGCTCAATTAGCGAGTAACTAAATCCACCACGTCTTAGCCAAGGTGAAGAGAGCAACGCTAAAGAGAAGGACCGAGAAGCCCTTCTTTACTGCCAGTGGTGAAGCGCCAGAATTCTTACGAGATGCTAGCTGAGCGATATAGATAGCGCTGGTTGCCATGAGCGCAGGAGTACGCCACTGCACCTCACCCCAGAGTTGGTAGTGCCCAATCAGTGCGGTGATTGAGTTAAGACTGATAATCAGTAGTGAAGTGCCCGCGGCAACTTTCTGTGGCGTTCCAAAGAAGAGCACCAGGATTGGTATCGCAAGAAAGCCGCCACCGATTCCAAATAGCCCTGTCATAGCACCAATCACAAGTGAGACCAGAATAAGTACAAAGACCGGAATGCGTTTATGAATATCTGTAAATGGATTTCGAAGCATGGAGATTCCGGCAATAGTGAGCACTACTGAAAAGCCAGTTGTAATAAATGATTCTGGAAGCGAGTCAGAGATCGATGAGAAACCAAGATTTGTTACGAGTCCAATTCCCCAGATGACAAGTGCATCTCGGTAGAGAACCTCCTTGAGTCTCATTTTCGGAACTGCGCCAGAGAACGATGCGAGAAAGACAACGGCAAGTGCTGCAGTAGTTGCATGGTGTGGCGTATATCCAAAGATGTAGATCAAGATTGGAACAGAGAGCATCGCTCCACCTGCTCCAACGAACCCAAGCACGGCGCCGATAAATGAACCAGCTATGAGTGCGCCCAGGATTTCCATGGGTTCATCCTCTCGCGGAAATAGCGAAAGCCCCCCGATTTCTCGAGGGGCTTTCGTATTGAATTTATCTATTAGCCAAAGAGCGCGAGTGTTCCAACGCTTGGGCCGAACTCTGTGACAAAACCGCCTGCAACGAGAGCGAACAAGATAAGGGCTGCGCCACCTAGTGCGATGTCCTTATTAAATGCCATTGTCTCCTGCATCTTTGTATTTGCATCTGTTTCCTTCCAATACTGGTGGAAGATAAGAGCTGCAAGAATTACTGTGACAGCGATCAAAAGTGAACCGAGGTCAACCCATGTTCCAAGAAGAACGAGGATTCCACCGATAAGGAATGTGAGGCCAGAGCCGATAACTCCGAGCTTTGCAGCAGGAAGCTTCTTGTACTTTGCATAACCTGTCATTGCTTCAACGTTCTTGAAGTGTGCAAAGCCAGCGCCGATCCAGAGAGCGCCAAAGAAGATACGGCCGATAAGTAATAGTGCGTTCAATTCATTCTCCTATGAGTCTGACCAGCGATTTACGCTAGGTACTAAGAAAAGGGTAAGGGTTGTAGTTGAACTTTCAATTAATTTGAGCGTGCAACACGCCGTCAACCCTCAAGGGGGAGTCGAGCGTTGCCCTTGTCGGTGGGGTGGGCTATTTTTCGAACATCTGTTCGAATAGCAATATCTATACCTACCTTAAGAAGAGGAGCCTCACGTGGTGAGCGAAGTCATCCCCGCAGGAGAAGTCCTTATCGATGGACCTACTACTCCTATTGAATTCACATTCCGTGGAAAGCGTTTTCGTATCCATGCAGTTCTCTCACGTTGGTGCGAGAGCGGGGGATGGTGGAACCGCGTCAGCGATGGAAAGTATCGCCCCGATGATCAAGCACGCGCCTTGTGGCGAGTAGAGGCTGCACCGATTGGTGCGCTGACAACATTTCAACTTGAACGCGATGAGGCGACGGGACAGTGGATCGTCACAACGATTTAACTCGTTAACTTCTTATGAGCTTTATACATCTGCGCACTACAAGCGCCTACTCATTTAAGTACGGCACCACCATGCCGCACGATCTTGTAGAGCGCGCTGCCGAATTTGAGATGCCGGCGATTGCGCTCACCGATCGCGATTCATTTGCCGGAACAATTCGCTTTGCAAAGAGCTGTCTCCAATATGGAATCGCACCGATAATCGGCATCAATCTTCAGATCGACCTCATTAACTCTGAGAGCTTTGGAGTCAAAGCAGATCGTAAGAACTTTCCTCGCGTCACTATTCTCGCCGGTAGCGATGGGGGATATCGCCACCTGATGCATCTCTATCGCGGCATTACCTTTAACTCACCCGATCGCATCCCGGTCATCACAATGGATATCCTCGAGAAGTTCGCTCAACACA
The DNA here is from genome assembly GCA_947454735.1 of Candidatus Nanopelagicaceae bacterium. Lineage (GTDB taxonomy): Bacteria > Actinomycetota > Actinomycetes > Nanopelagicales > Nanopelagicaceae > Planktophila. The sequence continues at coordinate 28,738 of CANGLK010000005.1, read as the reverse complement.
GCAGCAACCTTTACTTATTACATGGCCCTGAATCACCGGTATCAGAGGCGATTGGCCTCCATCGCTTCGATATTGCAATGGATATCTTTAATAAGACCCGCCCCTTCTTCGCCGATCAAGCAATTGAATGTGTCTCGCACTTGGTAGCGGGTAGCGGCCCGCGCTCTACTGCACACGCTGCACGTTCGCTGGTCTTTGCTCGCGAACACGATATCGATGCAATCGTTACCAACGCTGTACGAATGCGCGATCGCAGCGATGGACCTGTTGCAGATATTTTGGATTGTGCCCGCCAATTAGTTCCACTGGATCGTCGCCATCTCGAACGTCGCAACGCTGAGGGATTCTTAAAGAGCAGTGGCGAGATGCAGGCACTTGCTGCAGAGATTGCGCGAGCAGCTGGTGAAGGTTCACCACGCCTCTTATTAAAGACAACTCGCGAATGGGTCGAACGTTCCCTGCTATCACCACAGCGCGATATTGGTTTAGGAGATGTGCATCTACCTGAGGCCGATGTTATTGGCGCAGCTAACGCTGCAGATATGCGTCGTGTACTACGCGAACGGAGCGAGTCAGGGCTGCATTGGCGTTACACGGATACCCAAGAGATCCGCGCCGCACGTGCACGCCTCGATGATGAACTCGCAACTGTGGCAACTCTTGGATTTGAGTCTTACTTCCTTACCGTTGCAGATATCACCGATATGGCGCGCAAGAAGGGAATCCGCGTTGCAGCGCGTGGATCTGGTGCAGGCTCTTTGATCTGCCATCTTCTCGGCATCTCAGGGGTAGATCCAATGCGCCATGGCCTCTTGATGGAACGTTTCTGTTCGCCGCTTCGTCGCGCTCTTCCTGATATCGATATCGATGTTGAATCAGCGCGTCGCCTTGAAATTTATGATGCTGTCTTCGAGCGTTACGGATCACCTTCATTTAATTCAGCTGGCGCTATCTCGCGATGTGCCACCGTTGCAATGGTTGAGACATACCGCGCCCGCCACGCAATTCGCGATGCAGGTGCAGCCCTTGGACTTCCTGCAGTAGAGATTGATCTCTTAGCTAAGTCAATGCCGCATGTGCGCGCTGCAAATATCGAGGCAGCATTGGCATCGCTTCCCGAGTTGAAATCTCTCAATACCAATACACCTTTGATGGCGATGACGATTGCGATGGCATCACGCCTTGATGGCCTTCCTCGCCACCTTGCAATGCATCCATGTGCCATCGCGCTATCTGATGCCACCTTGCTCGATCGCACACCGCTACAGATCAGCGCAGGTGGATATCCGATGCTCGAATTCGATAAAGATGATGTTGAAGATATTGGTCTTCTTAAGCTCGATGTTCTAGGCGTTCGTATGCAATCTGCAATCGCTCATGCAGTTGAAGAGATTAGACGTACTGCAGATCCAGATTTCGATATCGATGCAGTACCGCTCGATGATCCCGATACATATAAGTTAATTCAATCGACGCAGACCCTGGGGCTCTTTCAAATCGAGAGCCCAGGACAGCGCGAACTCGTCGGCAAGTTACAGCCGCGCACCTTTAACGATCTCGTTATCGATATCTCGCTCTTTAGGCCAGGGCCGGTCAAGAGCGACATGATTCGCCCATTCCTTGAGGCCCGTGGTGGATTTACCCAACCACAGCTCATCCACCCCACACTCGCTCCGATATTGGCAGAGACAGAGGGCGTCGTTGTCTTTCATGAACAGGTCATCTCAATTATCTCTGTGATGACAGGTATCTCACTGGCTGCAGCCGATGAGAAACGTCGTGCGCTCGGCAGCAAAGAGGGGCAACAACAGGTCTGTGATTGGTTCTTCCCTGCTGCAACTGAGAATGGTTATGAGTTAACAACGATTACAACGGTCTGGGATATCTTGCGCGCCTTTGCATCCTTTGGTTTCTGTAAAGCACATGCTGCAGCTTTTGCTCTTCCTACATATCAATCTGCATGGCTGAAGACTCATTACCCAGCCAGCTTTATCTCAGGTGTACTCACACATGATCCAGGGATGTATCCGAAGCGGTTGATGATTGATGAGGCGCGTCAGATGGGCGTACCTCTTGCACCTCTCGATATCAATCACTCGCGTAGTGATTATCGCGTTGAGAGCGTGAGGGATAAGGCGGCAATTCGTATCGCACTCTCTGCAGTCAGCGGCGCTAGCGAGAAAGAGATTGCAAGCATCATCGCCGGACAGCCATATATCGATCTTGCAGATTTCTATAGACGATCAGGCGCTGCAGCTCCCACCATTGAAAGTTTGATTCTGACAGGTGCTCTCGATGCCTTACATATCGATAGCGATATCACCCACCGCGATTTATTGCTGCATCTTGCAGATCTGCAGAAGACGAGCGCGCCTGCGCTCTCAGGTGCGCAGATGTCACTTGCACTTGCACCACCGCTACTTGAGGCAAGCGGGCTTCCTGCAATGACGAGCGGAGAGAAGATGAGTAACGAACTATCGCGCCTCGGTATGGATCTGAGCCAGCACATACTCTCTTCCTATGCCGAATTCCTCAACGCAATCGGTGCTACACGATCCTGTGATCTCTTAGGGTTGCGCAGCAATAGCGAGGTTTTACTTGCAGGGGTCAAGGTCGCTCTCCAATCACCACCAGTGCGTTCCGGAAAGCGCGTCCTCTTCCTCTCTATCGATGATGGATATGGATGTAGCGATTCAACCTTCTTCCCTGATGTACTGCAATCACGTTCTGGCGAGTATGCACAGACCCTCTATGCGACATCGCTATTTCTAGTGCGGGGCGTTACTCGTCGCACCGGTGAACGCGGAATATCAATCCGCGCAACTGGGGTCTGGGATCTCCGTAGCGCCTATCAAGAATGGAATCTTAAGAAAGGTAGTGTGGCGATATGAGCACGATCTTGCATGTCGATATGGATGCCTTCTATGCATCTGTCGCAGAGCTCGATCATCCCGAGCTACGAGGCAAGGCGGTTGTAGTGGGGGCAGGTGCGCGAGGTGTAGTGCTCTCTGCAAATTACGCCGCACGTAAATTTGGAATCCGTGCAGCGATGCCGGTCGGTCGCGCACAGCGAATGGCGCCACAGGCAATCTTCGTCGCCCCCGAGCATCACCGCTACTCTGAAATCTCCGAGCGCGTCATGGAGATCTTCTCGACCTACACGCCGAAGGTTGAACCGATTTCACTCGATGAAGCATTTCTCGATGTCACAGGTGCACTGAAGTTACTCGGTAACGGTCGCGAGATAGCGCAGAAGATTCGCGATGAGGTGCAGGCGAAAGAGGGCATCACATGTTCTGTCGGCATAGCATCCAATAAGTTCATTGCAAAACTTGCATCACAACATTGCAAACCCAATGGAATGCTAGAAATTCTTGATGAACGCCTCCTCGAATTTCTCCACCCACTTCCAGTCGGTGCGATGTGGGGAGTAGGGCCTAAGACAGGTGAGGCGCTGGATCGATTAGGACTTCACACCATCGGCGATATCGCCAATACTCCGCGCTCAACTTTGATTCGCGCACTAGGAGATGCAACAGGTGCCTCGCTCTATGAACTTGCATGGGGTCGCGATATGCGCGATGTCAGTAACGATGAACCTGATAAGAGCATCAGTAATGCCGAGACATTTGCCTACGATCTCGATAACCCTGATGAGATCTTGCGCGAGTTCTTACGGATGACCGAGAAAGCCAGCGCCAGACTTCGCGATCGTGAGCTCTTTGCCAAGACAATCGGCATCAAGGTCCGCTTCTCAGATTTCACCACTATCAACCGCAGTAAAACCCTGCCGATGCCGATTGATAGCACCCAGGAGATCTATGAGGTTGTCCGCACTCTCTATAAGGCGCTCAAGATCAATGGGGCCAGACTCCGCTTGGTGGCCGTCTCCCTTGAGAACCTCCATGAGGGAGCCCATGAGCAGATGCTCCTTGGCTCGCGGGAGAAGGGGTGGAGAGATGCCGATACCGCCATCGATAAGGCCCGTGCGCGCTTTGGCAGCTCTAGCGTGCGCCCAGGTCGATTAATACGACCATCCAAAGATGGCGTTGAAGGTGACGGATAGTCGCAACTGTTCTATTGTTTATATATGGCGCTATCAGATCGTGAACGCCGCTTATTAGCGGAGATGGAGGCAGCACTTGCCTCTGATGATCCGCGCCTTCAATCAACCCTTGCAGGTTCAGATACTCAGACCTTGATCAAGAAGGCCCCTGGCTCACTTCTTGCCGGAGCTGGCCTCATCCTTGGTGGGATTGCAATCCTCTTCGGCGGTCTCATCGCTCAATTAACCCCCCTTGGAGTAGCTGGATTTGTTGTAGCGCTCGCAGGGGTTTTGATGGTGACTCGTTCGGTAAGTGTGAAGGCCCCTCGTATGGCGCGCCAATCGCGCTCGCTCGGTGACCGCCTCCAGGATCGTTGGGATCGTCGTAACTTTCAGTAATTAGCCTGATCTCAAGCCAACCCGTTCTCATGTGAGGGCGGGTTTTTTGCTGCCTTTTCGCCTCCAATGGGGGTGGAGGGAGGTGGAGGAAAAGTTTAAATAATTGGGGCAGAGTGGTGTAAAAAGGGGGAAAGTGGTGTAAAGTGGGGAATTGAGCGGGGAAATCACGCTCATACCTTGGGGAAGGTGGTGAAAATCAATGTTCTTGGGCACCCATGAACCGCGTCTCGACGAAAAGGGACGATTGATCCTTCCCGCCAAATTCCGCGAGGAGCTCTCGCCAGGCCTAGTAATTACTAAAGGTCAAGAGCGATGCCTCTATGTCTTTCCCGCAATTGAATTTGCCCACATCACAGAGACCCTGCGCCAAGCGCCGGTGACTGCCAAAGCTGCCCGTGACTACCAGCGCGTGATGTTTGCCGGCGCACATGACGAAATTCCTGATCGCCAAGGGCGCATCACAATTCCACAAGGTCTTCGTACCTATGCAGGACTTGAAAAAGAGTGCGTTGTTATCGGCGCAAATACCCGAGTTGAAATCTGGGATAGCGGTGCCTGGGCTGAGTACCTCGCAGATCGCGAAAAGAGTTTTGCTGATGTCTCTGAGGAAGTTTTTCCGGGACTTTTCTAGAGCATCAGCAAAAAAAATTTAATAGGCCTCACTCATCTGTGGCCACCGCCGACCTAATAGTTCTAACTAGGGCCGACAGCGGCGTCTCTTCCCCGACGCCGCTATCGAATTCACAATCCGTCGGCCGGCGGTGACCAGAGATGAGTGAAGTTTATCGATAGTCAAGAAAACGAAGATAGAAGTGGGGGAGTTGATGCAACACATATCAGTCATGCGCGATCGATGCGTTGACCTGCTCTCACCTTCCATCCTCAATTCAGAAAATCCTGTCGTTGTTGATGCAACCCTTGGTCTCGGCGGACATAGTGAAGCTCTCTTGCAGAAGTTTGAAAACCTCACCGTTATTGGAATCGATCGAGATACTGAGGCTCTCGCGAAGGCGCGCACGCGTCTTGCGCCATTTGGAGATCGCTTCAAGTCGTCTCATGCAATCTTTGATGAGTTCGCAGATGTCATCAAGGGTTTTGGGTATTCACAGGTAAATGGTGCACTCTTTGATCTAGGTGTCTCATCGATGCAACTTGATGAAGGTTCACGCGGATTCTCTTATTCACATGAAGCGCCGCTCGATATGCGTATGGATCAGAGCCGCGGAATTACAGCATCTGAAATTATCAATACCTATCAGCCAGGTGAGATTGTCCGTATTTTGCGCGTCTACGGTGAAGAGAAGTTTGCCACTCGCATCGTTGAAAATATTATGAAAGAGCGCGTAATCGCTCCATTGAATTCAACTACTCAACTTGCAGAGTTAGTAAAGCGAAGTATTCCTGCAGCTACTCGTCGCACAGGTGGAAATCCTTCAAAGCGCACCTTCCAGGCTCTTCGTATCGCCGTAAACGATGAGTTGGGCGCGATTGAACGCGCAATTCCTCAGGCGCTGGATTGCATGATGGTCGGCGGTCGCGTTGTTGTCATGTCATTCCAATCTCTCGAAGATCGCATCATTAAAGAGAAGTTTGCACAGGCATCTACATCAAAGAGCCCTCGCGAACTTCCAATGGAGCTTCCAGAGTTTGCAGCGAAATTTAAATTGGTATTTAACTCAAGCGAGAAGCCAACTGAAGCTGAGATTGAAGAGAATTCGCGAGCCGCATCAACGCGCCTTCGTGCGATTGAAAGGGTGGCTGCGTAATGGCATCAGCGGTAGCCCGTAAAGCGATTTCAACCACTCTTACAACTGGAATTAAGCGCCAAGTTGTTGAAAGAACAGCTCAAGTTATTCATGCAACATTTCCTCAGGTCTCTGTCGCTCAGCAGGCTAGCCGAAAGTACTTTGCAATCTTCGCGAGTTCAGTAGGCATTGCTGGATTTATGGCACTTCTTGGAATAAATACCCTTCTTGCTCAGGATGCATTCACACTTTCAAATCTCAAGGTTGAAGCGAAGATGGTTGCGGATCAGCGCGATGCTGTTACTCGCAAGATTGATTCCTATTCTGCTCCGGAAGCTCTCGCACAGGCTGCTGCATCTCTCGGCATGAAGCCTTCAGAGACTCCAATCTTTCTCAACCTTCAAGGAAATGGCGAGGTGACACATGGGTGATCTACTCCTCGCGAAATCACGTATCCGTATTCTCGCTCTCACATTCACGATTCTCCTTGCGCTCTTGAGCCTTCAGCTCTTCCGCGTACAGATATTCGATGCGGCAAATTACAAACTTCGCGCTGTAGATGAGATGGAGACGACTCGGACAGTTCAAGCTCCTCGCGGGGAGATCACTGATGTCAATGGCGTTGCATTTGCTCGAAGCGTCTCAGCAATCAGCATTGTCGTCGATCAGACACAGATCAATAACCCAGCAAAGACAGCAGCTTTTGTCGCTCCAATCTTGGGGCTTTCTGTTGCTGACGTTCAAGCCAGCATCACTGGTACACGTAAATATTCAATGGTTCTTAAAGATGGCCATCCAGCGCTCTGGTCAAAGCTCAGCACTGCAATGGAGAGCTTCAACGCATCACTTCCAAGTCGAGATCTCAATGAGCGCATTATCGGCTTCTTCCCTGAGCGTTCTTACATTCGTGAATATCCTTCTGGCGAATTAATCTCTTCACTCGTAGGTTTTGTCCGCGCTGATGGAGTCGGTGCAACTGGCCTCGAATCAAGTATGAACTCAGTTATTTCAGGAACAGCGGGGCGCTACTCATATGCACGCGCTAATGGAGCAGAGATTCCTGGATCCCAGAGCGAAATCATCGCACCTAAGGCTGGATCATCTGTTCGACTTACGATCGATCGAGATGTTCAGTGGGTTGCGGCTAAGGCAATTGCTGATGTGGTCAAGAGCAGTGGCGCAGCAAATGGAACGGTTATTGTGATGGATCCACGAACCGGCGCAATCATCGCCCATGCAACAGCGCCAACTTTTGATCCTAATAATACAAAGGGCGTCACCTTGGATTTGATGCGAAATCCATCAGTGCAAGATGTTTACGAACCAGGATCAACAGGCAAAGTTATGACGATGGCTGCAGCTCTAGAGGAGAAGACAATCACTCCCACTTCTGTTTTTACCGTTCCTTATGGACTTTATCGAGCAGGCAAGACCTTCCATGACCATGAACGTCACGCAACAGAGCATCTGACAACTACTGGAATTCTTGCAGTCTCATCTAATACAGGCTCGATTCAAGTCGGGGAGACTCTTGGAAGTCAGCGACTTTACGAATACCTGACCAAATTTGGAATTGGCACTAAGACTGGCTCTGGTCTTCCTGGAGAATCTGCAGGAATCCTGCGCCCAGTTAAGAGCTGGTCTGGAACAACCGCTCCAACAGTTGCATTCGGTCAGGGTTATTCACTGACAGCGATGCAAGCAACAAGCGTCTTTGCAACTATCGCTAATGGCGGAGTTCGCGTTTCACCCACTGTAATTGCGGGAACGAGTGATTCCTCTGGCCACTTCACACCTTCTGGTAATCGCGATTCAGTGCGAGTAGTCAGCGAAGAGACAGCAGCAAAACTTCGCATCATGATGGAGAGCGTTGTCTCTGCTAATGGAACTGCACCGAGCGCTGCAATTCCTGGCTATCGCGTTGCTGGAAAGACAGGAACTGCAATGCGCGTTGATCCAATCACAGGAAAGTACAGCGGCTACACAGCATCATTTATTGGTTTCGCTCCAGCAGATAGTCCACGTTATGTCATTAGCGTCACTCTTCAACGTCCACGCAATGGCCACTTCGGAGGAGCACTCTGCGGCCCAGTATTTAAGAAGGTTATGACATTTGTTCTCCAATCTGAGCATGTTGCTCCGACAGGCACGAAGGTTCTCCCTGTGGCTCTCACACAGGCTGAGTTGAAGAGCTTTAAGGCGACACAAGTGAGTGCGAAGAATTAAATGGTCCGCCCATTCAATGAGTTCTCATACTCACTCGAGGATGCTTCTGAGTTATTAAGTGCTGAGAAAGTAAATTTCAAGGATCTTTCATTCACCGGACTTACTCATGTTGATTCAGAGGTCCAGGTGGGAGATATTTTTCTCGCCTTTCCAGGTACAAAGGTTCATGGCGCTCAATACATCGCTTCAGCGCAGGAGCGCGGAGCAGTGGCGGTTCTTACCGATCAGGCAGGTGCAGCTCTTTCAACAGAGCTTCCCACACTTGTCGTAAATGATGTTAGGGAAGCAGGAGCAGTTCTCGCCACAAGTTTCTATCGTTCACCGATTCGAGATATGCAGAGTATTGGCATTACCGGCACAAATGGCAAGACCACCGTCACAACACTTCTCTTTCAGCTCTTCACCGCCGTTGGACGCGAATCGGGCCTCATTGGCACGGTTGAAGCTCGTATTGGCGAAGAAGTCATCAAGAGCACTCGCACAACACCGGAGGCCGCAGATCTACAAGCACTTGCTGCTTCGATGCGAGAACGTCACATGCGCCACCTCGTGATGGAAGTGTCAAGCCACTCGCTTGATCTGAAGAGAATGATTGGCTCTCACTTCTCCATCGTCGGATTTACAAACCTCTCGCAGGATCACTTAGATTTCCATAAAGATATGGAGAGCTATTTCAGCGCTAAGTCAAAGCTCTTCACACACGAATATTCAGATCTCGGATTTGTGAATGTGGACGATGCCTATGGCATGCGACTTTATGAGAGCAATTCAATTCCAATGATTGCCTACTCCCGTATGAATCCAAAAGCGACCTGGCACTACACGCAGATCACACCGATTGAATCTGGCGTCGAGTTTACGATGCGCGGAAGAGATGGAATCCTGATTGAATCCCGCACACCTATGCACGGTGGATTTAATCTCGATAACTTGCTTCTTGCAGTTGCGATTGCCTATGAATGCGGAATCGATCCGCTCGAGATTGCAGCAATCATTCCCTCAATGGTGGGCGCACCTGGGCGCCTCGAAGCGGTAAACCTGGGCCAAAACTTTAAAGCCCTTGTTGATTACGCACACTCACCGGATGCTGTCGTAAACGTCCTCGGCGCAGTTCGTGAATTCACACCCGGTCGAGTTATTGGAGTCCTTGGCTGTGGGGGAGATCGCGATGCTTCAAAACGCCCTCTCATGGGTAAGGCACTTGCCGAAATGTGTGACATCGCAATTATGACAAGCGATAACCCACGAAGTGAGTCACCAGAAAGCATTTTGCGCCAGATGGTTGGGTCGGTAGAAATTTCTCAACCTTCGCGCATAATCGTAGATCGCGCTGAAGCAATCTCATATGCAGTATCGCTAGCGGCGTCTGGCGACACTGTCGTGGTGCTTGGCAAGGGGCATGAGAGCGGCCAGGAGATCAACGGAGTTGTCTCTCCATTCGATGATCGCCTTCATTTAGCTCAAGAGATTGAGGCGAAGCAGTGATTGCGATGATGGCGAGTGAAATCGCGGCAATCGTCGGGGGAGTACTTCATGGAGATGATGTCTCTATCACTGCTCCAGCCTTTCTTTCATCCGGAAACTGCATTCCCGGTTCGATCTTTCTAGCAATCAAAGGCGAGAACGTTGACGGTCATGATTATGTAGGTGACGCATTTAAAAATGGTGCGCTACTCGCTCTTACAAGTCATCAAGTCTCTCAGAGGTGCATCGTGGTCGAGGATGTAACTCGCGCAATCAGCGCACTAGCTGCACATGTGCGTCATGAACTTACGGAGTTGATAGTAATTGGTATCACCGGTTCTCAGGGAAAGACAACAACGAAAGAACTCCTTGCAGGAATCTTGAGCGCAGAAGGAGTGACAGTCTCTCCCAAGGGAAATAACAATAATGAACTTGGAGTTCCCATCACTCTCTTGCAGTGCACGAGAGAGACTCAATATTGCATCGTTGAGATGGGCGCACGTCATCAAGGCGATATTGCTGCTTTAGCCAAGATTGCAGCCCCGCAGGTTGGGGTTGTTCTCAGAGTTGCGGCTGCTCATATTGGTGAATTTGGCTCAATAGAAACTATCGCTGAGACGAAGTCCGAGATGATTTCAACTCTTCGTGAAGATGGAATCGCAATTCTCGGTCAATACGATGAATACACACCGAAGATGAAGCCACTCCATAAAGGCAAGGCCTTATTCTTCGGAGAAACCAGCAGCGCAGATGTACGTGCAACAGATATTGAACTTCGAGAGGGACGCCCGCACTTCGATCTCGTTACACCTGAAGGCCGCAGCACTGTAGCTCTTCGCCTCTATGGCGAACATCAGATTAGCAATGCCCTTGCTGCTGCAGCTGTTGCACACACTCTTGGGATTTCAACTGACCATATAGCCGGCGCACTTTCAACGGCGGAAGTCCATGCTCGTTGGCGCATGGAAGTTAAAGAACTTCACGACCTCACTATCATCAACGATGCCTATAACGCGAGCCCTGATTCGATGGCGGCAGCGCTGCGAACGCTCGTGCACCTCACGCAGGAGCGTGGCGGTGAATCATGGGCATTCCTTGGAAATATGCGCGAACTCGGCGAGTCATCCCGACAGGCACATGGAGAGATTGGCACCCTTGCCTCATCTCTCGGCGTCGATCATCTCGTCACTGTGGGAGCACCGGATTATGCAATTGGGATAGGAGAAAATTCTCCAATCTCTATTCACAATTGCGTCGACAAGGCAGAGGCACTTATCTTTGCAGAGCATCTCAATCGGGGCGATGTTCTTCTCTGTAAGGCGTCGCGATCGGATGGCTTAGAAGTGCTTGCAGAGAATATTGAGAAGTTTTGGATTTCAAAGATTGAGAGCGAAGAGGGAGTAAACGAATGAGAGAGATTCTGATTGCAGGAGCCCTTGCGCTCTTCTTCTCGCTCTTTGGTACTCCACTACTTATTAAAGCTCTTGCGCGCCGTGGTTACGGTCAATTCATTCGAGATGATGGACCTACCTCTCATCACACTAAGCGCGGAACCCCAACTATGGGCGGGCTGATCATTATCTTCTCAGTGGTCGCTTCATATTTCATCGCTCACCTCGTCGCCGAAAATCCAATAAGCGTTTCAGCGCTCTTGGTTATAGGTCTGGTAGTTGCAATTGGATTGGTTGGCTTCCTCGACGATTACATGAAAATCTCTCGTCAAAATTCTGGCGGCATTAGTGGAAAGCAGAAGATTCTCGGCCAAGTTCTTGCAGCTTCAATATTTGGTTACCTCGGACTTCAATTTGCCGATAAAGATGGCTACACACCCCTAAGTCTTCAACTCTCAACTGTCCGCGATACATCAATTACTCTCGGCGTCGTGGCAGTTGTCATTTGGATTGCCTTTATGGTCACCGCAACAAGTAATGGCGTGAACCTCACCGATGGCCTCGATGGATTAGCAACCGGTGCTGCAGTGATGACATTTATCGCTTATGTATTGATTGGAACTTGGGAGTTCGGTCAGAGCTGCGCAATCGTGACATCAAGTAATTGTTATAACGTCCGCGATCCACTTGACCTCGCTGTTCTCTCTGCAGCCTTTGCTGGTTCTTGTACAGGTTTTCTCTGGTGGAATGCATCTCCTGCGAAAATCTTTATGGGCGATACAGGATCGCTAGCACTTGGAGCTGCACTTGCCGGAATTGCAGCATCACTTCGTATTCAACTTCTCCTCATCCCTCTCGGTGGACTCTTTGTGATTATTACGCTCTCAGTGGCGCTACAAGTGATCTACTTCAAGGCGACAGGTGGAAAGCGCCTCTTTAAGATGGCGCCCCTTCATCATCACTTTGAACTTCTAGGGTGGGGGCAGGTAACTGTCGTGCTCCGCTTCTGGATTATCGCCGGCCTCTGTGTAGCAATGGGACTCGGACTCTTCTATGCAGATTGGGTTGTGGGTTAGTCCACTTCGCCATGACTTCACCTCCATATGCAGCGCTGAGCGAGAAGCGTGTTCTCGTTGCTGGCGCCGGTATAACGGGTCTCGCTGTTGCGCGTGCACTTCTCTCTCGTGGCGCGGAAGTCGCTTTTACTGATGAGAAGGTTAACGAGGTAGAGGGATTTAGCGTTTTCGCGCCAGATCAGATCTCAATTGAAGATTTCGATGCCCTGATGATCTCACCCGGTTGGCGCGAGGATCATCCAATCGTTCTCGCAGCCCGCCAACACGGCAAAGATATTCTCAATGAGATTGATTTTGCATTCTCTCTCAAGAGTGAATTCGCACCTCAACAGAAGTGGTTAGCTCTGACAGGAACAAATGGAAAGACAACTACTGTAGAGATGGTTGCTCACATTCTGGCTACGGCAGGAATCAACGCTCGAGCTTGTGGCAATGTCGGCACCACTGTTATTGAATCCGTTATGGCATCTGAGAAATTTGATTACTTAGTACTTGAACTTTCATCCTTTCAGCTCCATTGGCTCAAAGATGCTCAATTCATCTCATCTGCAATTCTCAATATTGCCGACGATCATGTTGACTGGCACGGATCCTTTGATGCCTATGCGCAAGATAAAATTTCAATTCTCGATAAGTCCATCACCGCAATTCTCAATGGCGATGATGGCGAGGTAGTGGGACGTACCTCTCATTGGCTCGGGCGAAAAGTTTTCTACTCACTCGATACTCCAGGACCCGGCGAACTTGGAGTTGTAGAAGAACTTCTCGTAGATCGAGCATTTGTTGCAGATGTGCAGGAAGCAGCGTTGATTGCAGAGCTCACCGAGATTCTTCCAACGGTGCCACATCACATCTCTAACTCACTCGCCGCTGCAGGGCTAGCTTCAACCGTCGGCGTCTCACGTGAGGTAATTCGCGAGGCGCTTAAGAGTTTTAAGCCAGGAAAACATCGCATTGAAGAGGTAGCAAACCACGATGGAGTGAGATGGATCGATGATTCAAAGGCGACAAACCCTCATGCTGCTGCTGCATCAATTCTCTCCAACTTTTCGGTGATCTGGATTGCGGGCGGTTTAGCCAAGGGTGCAGCAATGGAGCCGCTCATCGATAGAACCTGGTCACGCCTCAAAGCTGCCATCTTAATTGGTGATGACCGTGAATTAATAGCAAGCGCTCTTCGAGAACGTGCCCCTGAGCTTCCAATTCACCTTATTGATCCACCGATTGGATATCAGAAGGGGAGCGCAGAGAACATATTTATGGAGTCCATTGTGCGCTGCGCCCAAAGCCTTTCAAAAGAGGGTGATGTCGTCCTCCTCGCTCCAGCATGTGCCTCGATGGATCAATTTATCTCTTATAGCGATCGCGGAGATCGCTTTGCATCAGCGGTAAAGGAAGTAGTAATAAATGTCCACTAAGTCTGCTCAGAGAACTCGCTTCCTCAACAACCCCGTCAACCATTTTTATATGATGATTATCAGCACATCAATTCTCGTCGTGCTCGGATTGATCATGGTCTTCTCCGCATCGTCAATTCATGCCATCGATACAAAGGGTTATGCATTTGCCGTTGCGTTGCGCCAATTCATATTTCTTATCGCTGGAGTCCCCATTGCAATCTTTCTCGCGAGTCGGCCAGTTGAGCAATGGAACCGTCTTGCGAAGTCGGGGCTTTTCCTCTCTCTTGTCCTCGTCACTATCGTGATGATTCCCGGCGTGGGTAAAGAGGTAAATGGAAATAGAAACTGGATTGACCTTAAAGTTGTCGATATTCAACCGGGTGAATTTACCAAGTTTCTCCTCATTCTTTGGGCCTCCTATCTCTTGGCAAAGAAAGAATCACATCAGAAGAATCGCTTCAATGTCATCGCACTTCTTGCGCCAGGTTTCCTCCTAGTGATTCTCGGAATTCTTCGAGGTCATGATCTCGGAACTGCCGCCGTAGTTGCTGCAATCTTTTCAGGTTTACTCTTTGTCTCAGGTCTTGATCTTCGCAAGATGGGAACAGTTGCTGCAGTTCTCTTTGCAGGATTGGCGATTGGAATCGTGACCTCCGATTATCGTCGCGCCCGTTTTCTCGTCTTCCTTAATCCATTTGCACCAGATGATTACAAGAACATTGGTTGGCAGCCAGCACATAGCCTCCTAGGTCTTGCAACCGGTGGGCTCTTTGGAGTTGGTCTCGGCGGTGGTCGTCAGAAGTGGGGCAATCTTCCTGAAGCGCATACCGACTTCATCTACTCAGTCATTGGTGAAGAGCTCGGACTTGTTGGAACTCTCGGAGTTCTAATTCTCATCGGGACCTTGGTCTATTCAATCTTTAGAATCGCTCTCAGAGCGCGTGATCCATTTTCACGTTATGTCTGCGCCGGCGTTGGATGCTGGATTGGTATTCAAGCAATACTCAATATCGGCACCGCAATTAGCGTGCTTCCAGTTGTGGGTGTGACACTTCCACTTGTGTCGTACGGCGGATCTGCGCTGCTCACGACAATATGCGCCCTAGGCTTCGTGGCAGGAGTAGCCCTTCGAGATAAAGATGTTTCAAAGGAACTCGTTCGTCGTTTCTCAAAGAAGTAGGGAGAAGTAAGTTCCAATGAAGATTCTCCTTGCCGGCGGCGGAACTGCAGGCCATGTTGAGCCTGCTCTCGCCGTTGCTCGAGCGTGGAAAGTTGCCCACCCAGGCGATGAGATTTCATTTATTGGAACGGCATCGGGGCTAGAGAATGCACTCGTTCCGGCGGCAGGGTTTCCACTTCACCTTATTCCAAAGGTGGCAATCGCTCGCACGCTATCTCTATCGCTGCTCAAAGTTCCATTCCAATTGATTTCATCGATTAATCGCACCCGCAAACTTCTCAAGGGGGTTGATTGCGCTATTGGTTTCGGGGGATATGTATCTGGCCCCCTCTACATTGCAACTGCAATCACGCGGACTCCACTTGTAATCCACGAACAGAATGCACGACCAGGATGGGCTAATCGACTGGGTGCTCGACTTACCCAACATCTTGCAATCAGTTACGAAGTTAATTCAACTCTCTTCTCTAAGGCCGAGCTCACAGGACTGCCTCTTCGAGCAGATGTAATTGAGGCACTTGAAAAAGCGAGCCCCAATTGGCGGACTGCACGAGCCGATGCAAAGCGCGAGATCGCATCTCGCTATGGACTCAGTCCTGTGCAGCCACTTGTCTTTATCTTCGGCGGTTCACAAGGATCACAGGCAATCAATGCAGTCATTGCGCAATCACGTGCCTCATTTGAATCGCGAGGAATCTCAATTTTGCATGGAGTAGGAAAGAGCAATGCCCTTCCAGAGAGCACAACTGACTACCGCGCATTAAATTACATCGAGGATATGGCCCTCTGCTATCTCGCTGCAGATTTGCTTATTTCACGAAGTGGCGCCGTCACCTGCGCCGAGGCGACAGCTCTTGCGCGTTACTCACTCTTTATCCCGCTTCCAGTTGGAAATGGCGAGCAATCGCTCAATGCTCGCGCACTAGTGCAATCAGGGCGCGCTCAAATAATCGAACAGAGCGCCTTCACTCCAGAGTGGCTTGATGCACACATCTCCGATCTCTTGAAAGAAAGTGGCAACCGCCCCGATGAGGCTGATGCAAGTGGAGCGGGTGCTATAGATAAGATAGTGAAAATTATCGAGAGAGCCGTAGGAATCTAATGAGCGCCCCAATTACGACTGCCTTTGCTGGCGAGTCATTTGCGGGAAAGAAGATTCACTTTATTGGAATCGGCGGCTCGGGAATGAGCGGACTCGCTCGAATCGCTCTCGCAGATGGCATCGCAGTTTCAGGGTCGGATTCAAAAGATTCAACTGTGCTCACGGCACTTGGAGCGCTCGGTGCAACAATCTTTAAATCACATGAAGCGAAGAATGTCGATCAGGCAGATGTAGTTATCTACTCCACCGCTATCTCTGCTCAGAATCCAGAGATTGTTCGAGCAATTGAGCGGTCGATTCCAATCATGACTCGAGCTAAAGCGTTAGCTCTCTTGATGCATGGACTTACAAGTATCGCCGTTGCCGGTACTCATGGAAAGACGACTACTTCTTCGATGGCAACAGTTGCTTTTCAGGCATGCGGTTCCGATCCTTCATTTGCGATAGGAGGAACGCTTACCGCATCTGGCTCAAATGCTCACCGTGGCACTGGCGAATTCTTTATCGCTGAGGCCGATGAATCAGATGGCTCATTTGTCGCCTACCATCCGCGTGCTGCAATCATGACAAATGTTGAGCATGACCACGTTGACTACTTCTCAACGGAGGCAGAAGTGGTTCAAGTCTTCAAGAATTTTGCGGAGACGATTCCTGCAGATGGCTTTCTTATCTATTGCAATGATGATCCCGGCTCACACGCCCTAGGGGAGAGTGTTACCCATTGCGCTACTTATTCTTATGGTGAAGATAGCTCTTCGGATCTCAAGATTGATCAGATTGAACTCACCGCTACCGGTTCTCGTGGACGAGCAATCTGGAAGGGAACAGTCGTCGGCTTTATCGAGCTCCAAGTTCCCGGAAAACATAATCTTCTCAACGCGGCAGGAACTCTCGCCCTTGCACTCGTATTCGACCTAAATATTCCTGCATTCCTTAGCGGACTTCATTCTTTTAGAGGAGCAGGACGACGCTTTGAACTAAAGGCTACGGTCAATGGAATTCGCATCATCGATGATTATGGACATCATCCAACAGAGATTGCCGTAACCCTTGAAGCAGCACGTCGATATGCAGATACCGGTCGCGTACTAGTGATCTTCCAGCCACACCGCTACACACGCACTCAAGCCTTTCTCGATCAATTCGCAACCTCTCTCGACGTTGCAGATGATGTAACGCTCCTTGAAATCTACGCCGCAAGCGAGAAGCCGATTCCAGGCGTGAGCGCCGAGCTCATTGCAGAGAAGATGCAGCATGGAATTTACCTTCCGAACTTTGTTGAAGCATCGGAAAGAATTGTTGAGATTGCAAGGCCGGGCGATGTAATCCTCACTCTTGGAGCAGGGGATGTAAATTCGCTAGCGCCAATCATCGCTGATGGACTTACCCGTAGATTCGGTTGATTGGAAGATGCAAAAGCGCACCCGATTAATATCAATTTCAGTCTTAATTTTCGCAGGCCTTATCTACCTCTTTGCTTGGTCTCCAATTTTTACTGTGAAATCAATAGACGTAGTTGGTCAACCTCCTGAAATTTCAATAAATTCGGTCATCACAAGAACAGGAATATTTAGCGGTGAAAAATTGGCCCGCATTGAGCCACGTTCCATTGAGAAGAAGTTAAGTGAAATCTCCTGGGTCAAATCCGTCTCGGTCGATCGACATTGGGCGAACGGTTCTGTAGAAATAAAGGTTGTTCCAAGGATTGCCGTAGGACTCTATAAAGGAAAAGCTATTGATCGCCAAGGAGAAATTTTTGATCTTCCTGGCATAACCCCGAAAGGTTTACCAGTCGTCTCTGCTGCAACACCAGAGCTCGGGCTCAGCGCAATCTCGCTCTTTACCAATCTCTCTTCCGATATCCGCGCCAATCTCATCTCACTCAGCGCTACGAATGAGAGTTCGATCTCTTCATGGCAAGAATGGCAGGGTCGCACTATCAAGGTGATGTGGGGTAGTACTGACCAAGTAGATCTTAAAGTCAGTGTTCTAAAGGCTCTATTGGCACAGCCTGAAAATAAATCCATCAGTAGAGTAGATCTCTCTGCACCACATGCTCCGATAGTGAAGTAATTTCACCGAAAGAAACTCTCTACAGAAGGTAGAGGTATTTCTTCGTGTTGGTTTTTGATTAGCTCCGCACAAAGACATACCTTGCCACCATCAAAGTGAATAGAAATGTAACTCTCAATCGGGGGTTTACAGTTCTTAAGGAGGCACAGGGTGGCTGCACCACAGAATTATCTCGCCGTAATTAAGGTCGTCGGTATCGGCGGAGGCGGAGTTAATGCGATCAATCGCATGATTGAAGTAGGACTCAAAGGCGTTGAGTTCATTGCAATCAATACAGATGCACAACATCTCTTGATGAGTGATGCAGATGTAAAGCTTGATATCGGTCGCGCTTCTACAAAGGGTCTCGGTGCAGGTGCTGCACCTGAGAAGGGTCGACAGGCAGCTATCGATCACACAGAAGAGATCGAAGAGATTCTTCGTGGCGCAGATATGGTCTTCGTAACTGCAGGTGAAGGTGGCGGAACCGGTACAGGTGGCGCACCAATCGTTGCAAAGATTGCACGTGATCTAGGCGCTCTCACAATCGGTGTTGTTACTCGTCCATTCTCATTTGAAGGAAAGATACGTTCGCGCCAAGCAGAAGAAGGAATCGAATCTCTTCGCGAACATGTAGACACTCTCATTGTTATTCCTAATGATCGTCTTCTTGCAATTTCAGATCGCAACATCACAGCGATGGATGCGTTCAAGAGCGCAGATCAGGTACTTCTTTCTGGCGTTCAAGGAATTACAGAGATCATCACACAGCCTGGTTTGATTAACCTGGACTTCGCAGATGTGAAGACTGTTATGACTGATGCCGGTTCTGCTCTTATGGGAATCGGTTCAGCTCGTGGAGACAATCGCGCGGCTCGCGCAGCGGAGCTTGCGATTTCAAGTCCACTACTTGAGGCTTCAATCGATGGCGCAATGGGAGTTCTACTCTCAGTTGCTGGCGGTTCTGACCTAGGTCTCTTTGAGATCAATGAAGCATGTGAGCTCGTACAGGCTGCTGCTCACCCTGATGCTCGCATCATCTTCGGTACAACTATTGATGATGCCCTCGGTGATGAAGTTCGCATCACCGTGATCGCTGCAGGTTTTGCTGGTGGAGAACCTAAGAAGGTCGATATGCCAACAATCAATGCGGCAACTCTTGGTGGAGTGGCAGATCCCATTCCTTCAAATGATCCGCTCTCTGTAGCTCTTGATCTCGATAACTCAGCGCCACGCAAGCGCATCACATTTGAAGAGATGGTCTCTGAGGATGAAATCGACGTCCCAGACTTTATGAAATAAGTAATAAAGCTCTTCATGGCATCTCGCTTTACCAAACGCACCGGAGGCGTAAGCCACGGTGCGTTTGCATCTCTCAATCTCGGTGCACATGTTGGTGATTCTCTCGATGATGTACTTAAAAATCGGGAGCTTATTTCGACCATCGTCGGTCCAACTCAATATATGAATCAGGTGCATGGTGATCGAATCGCTCTGATTGAAGAAGTTACTGATGAGGTACCGACAGCAGATGCGCTGGTAACGGGTATTCCGGGAATATCTCTCGCCGTGATGGTTGCAGATTGCATTCCTCTGCTTTTGAAATCTAGAGAATCCGTTGCGGCAGTTCACGTTGGGCGTCGCGGCCTAACTAATGAGATCACGAGAAAGACTCTTTCGCTAATGCGAGATATGGGCGCCTCTCAGATCACGGCAATCATCGGACCTGCAATTTGTGGAAGCTGTTACGAGGTATCGGAAGATATCTTTAACGAAGTTGTCGCCTTACATCCATTTGCTCAATCGCAGACTCCACGTGGCAGTCTTGCTCTCGATCTTCCAGCTGCCCTGCGATCTGTGTTGAGCGATGAGGGTGTGGCAATTATCAATAAATTTAAATGCACAGTTGAAGATCCAGATCTCTTCTCATATCGTCGCGACGGTGTCACTGGGCGCCAAGCGGGAATAATCTCCCTATGAGCTCTCGTAGAGAAGAGTTAGAGCAGAATCTTCGGGCGGTTGAGGAAGAGGTTCGCCCATTTGCGCCAACTCTGATTGTTGTAACAAAGACATATCCAATCTCAGATGTAGAAATTCTCCACGATCTAGGTGTTCGAAATTTTGGAGAGAACCGAAGCAGTGAAGGGTTAGAAAAATCGTCGTCGGTATCTGCGCAATGGCACTACCAAGGCGAGATCCAGAGCAAGAAACTCCGTGAGATTTCATCGTGGTCTTCATGCATCCATTCCCTCGACAATCTTGAACATGGCGTGAAACTCAACCGCATTCTCGAGGGGGAGGGGCGCACAATTGATGCATTTATTCAGCTCTCACTCGATGGAGATCCATCGCGTGGGGGCATAAGTGAGAGCGAACTCTTCGCCCTCACCCAAGGGATTACTGATCTACCTCAGATAAATCTCCTCGGATTGATGTGTGTTCCGCCGGTATCTATGGAGACAGATGCTGCTTTTGCAGCGATTGGAGATATTCATCAGAGGTTTATCGCTCACTTCCCAGAAGCAACTTCGCTCTCTACCGGTATGAGCGGTGATTACATCTCGGCACTTAACCATGGCGCGACACATATTCGGGTCGGGAGCAAAATCCTCGGCTCACGCCAGTACGACTAGTAACCTTCAACCCATGTCAGCACTTAATAAGATGATGGGCTTCCTCGGTCTCGTAGATACAGATGAAGAGATCGACGTTCCACAGGCTCCCGTAAAAGCGGTAGAGCCACGTCCGATTACTTCACGTCGCCCAGAGCCAACAGGAGTCACTGTTGTGCGCACTCATCATGAAGTTGTTGAAGAGCCATTCATTGAAGAGAGCGCTTCTTACAACATCGTCACACTTCAGCCACGTTCATATTCAGAGGCGCGCAAGGTTGGCGAGTACTACCGTGAAGGTAATCCAGTCATTATCAACCTTGATGATATGGAAGAGTCAGAGCGCAAGCGTCTCGTTGACTTCGCATCTGGTCTCGTCTTTGGTCTCCATGGCCGCATCGAACGCATCAGCTTGAAGGTATTCCTTCTCTCACCAGCTAATGTCAATGTCAGCAACGAAGATCGCACTGCTGCGCAAGCTGTCTTCTACAACCAGAGCTGATTTTTCAATAATGTTTCTTCAGAACGCGCTTCTGCAACTTCTTTCACTCTTTAAGATTGCGCTTTTTCTGCGCATCATCATCGATTACGTCAGAATGTTTGCCCGCTCATGGCGCCCTAACACTATTGTTTTAGGGATCTTTGAAATCATCTACACAATTACAGAGAAGCCAATGGCTTTCGTTCGTCGCTTTATCCCACCGCTACGTCTAGGTGGGGTTGCGCTCGACCTCTCATTTATCGTGCTCTTGATCGCAATCAATTTGCTCCAAGCAGTTGTGATTGCAGTTCTTTAAGCTTTACTAATCTTAAAGACCAATCCAAGTTCTGCATCCTCAAGAATCAGTGATTCATCACGCACCATCGATGTCGCCAGAACTTCTTCGCTGATATGGGCAACACCTGATTCGATAGTTGCAACATGTTCAGCTGCTGCATTCCAAGCGATCGTGATGCGATCAGAGATATCAAAACCATCGCTCTTGCGACGCTCTTGAATTGCGCGGATGACTTCACGAATATTTCCTGAAGCAATCAGGGCTGGTGTGAGTTCGAGGTCAAGGGCAACGCTCTCGCCATCGTGACTTGCAACCATCCAACCGCTCTTAGGGACCTCGGTAACAACGAGATCTTCAAGGGTGATTTCGTACTCATCGAGCTTGCTCGATGCATTGGCTCGCAGCTCTTTCACGAGGGAGACGGCATCTGCAGATGCAATCAACTTCGCTGCATCTTGTACGGATTTTCCATACTTAGCGCCGAGTGATTTGAAGTTCGCCTTGATGGAGACATCTACGAGATCGCCATCGGCATCTGCAATATCTGCAAGATCGAGAACGTTGAGTTCGTCAGAGATCTGCTCCTTCATCTCAGGTGGCAGCGTTGACCAACCAGATGCAGAGATGAGAGCGCGCTGAAGTGGTTGGCGAATCTTTACGCCTGATTCAGCGCGTGCCGAACGGCCAAGTTCAACGACTCGGCGAGTCATTGCAACCTGCTTATTAAGTTCAGGATTGATGAGTGCCATATCTGCGATAGGGAAGTCGGTGAGGTGTACAGAAGTTGGAGTCTCTGGGTTCGCAACTCGTACTAACTCTTGCCAAGTCTGTTCGGCGATAAATGGAACCATTGGAGCAAGTAACTGAGTAAGAGTGGTGATGCACTCATGGAGAGTTGCAAGAGCTGCAACATCTCCATCCCAGAAGCGGCGACGCGAGCGTCGTACATACCAGTTTGAGAGATCATCAATAAATGTTGCAAGCGCCTTACCTGCAGCCTGTGAATCAAACTCGCTATATGCCTTATCTACTTCTACAACTAGCGAATTGAGTTCACTCAGAATCCACTTATCCATAGTCGAGCGATCTGCAACTGCAGGGCTCTGGCTTAGCGTGAACTCTGATGCCTTTGCATAAAGGGCATGGAAAGAGATTGTGTTCCAGTATGTAAGGAGAGTCTTTCTGATGACATCAGAGATGGCATCGTGGCCAACGCGACGTGATGCCCATGGTGAACCTGCTGCAAGCATGTACCAACGCACAGCATCAGCACCGTGTTGATCCATCAGCGCCATTGGCTCAAGAACATTTCCAAGGTGCTTACTCATCTTGCGACCATCCTTATCAAGGATGTGGCCGAGGCAGAGAACGTTCTCATATGAACTCTCATCAAAGACGAGGGTTCCAATTGTCATCAAGGTGTAGAACCAACCACGAGTCTGGTCGATCGCCTCGCAGATAAAGTCAGCAGGATAGGCGGCCTTAAACTTTTCAACAGAGCCTTCCTTATGTGGATAGCCCCACTGTGCAAATGGCATAGAACCTGAGTCATACCAGCAGTCGATAACTTCTGGAATACGAACCATCGTCAAATCACACTCAGCACAGGCAAAGGTAATGTCATCAACGAATGGACGATGCGGATCAAGGTTTGAAAGCTCTTGACCGGCTAGCGCCCCAAGTTCCTTGAGCGATGAGATGCAAATTTCATGCTTATTCTCGCATCGCCAGATTGGAAGGGGAGTACCCCAGAATCGATTACGTGAAAGCGCCCAGTCAATGTTATTTGTAAGCCAATCGCCGTAGCGACCTGTCTTAATTGTTTCAGGGAACCAATTGGTCTTCTCATTTTCGCGAAGGAGCGCATCCTTGATTGACGTTGTGCGGATGTACCACGATGGCTGTGCGTAATAGATAAGTGCAGTGTGGCAGCGCCAGCAATGTGGATAGGAGTGCTCATATGGCTGGTTCTTATAGAGCGCACCATTTGCTTTGAGCTCCTTCACCAATGGCTTATCGGCATCCTTAAAGAAGAGACCTCCAACGACTGGAACATCTCCAAGGAAGTGGCCATCTGCAGCAACAGGATTAACAACTGGAAGCCCATATGAGCGGCACACCTGTAAGTCATCGGCACCGAAGGCAGGAGCTTGATGAACAAGTCCTGTTCCATCTTCAGTTGTTACATATGTTGCAAGAACAACAAAGTGAGAATCAGGAATTTCGATGTAATCGAAGGGGCGCTTATATGTAACGCGCTCTAACTCTGTTCCCTTAAAACGCTTAAGGATTTCATGCTCGCCTGCAACGGATGAGAGAAGCGCTTCAGCAACCACGAGTACCTCTGAAGATTCTTCAACAGTTATACGTACGGCGACATAGTCCACATCAGGGTGCGCTGCGACAGCGGTATTAGAGACAAGAGTCCATGGAGTCGTTGTCCATATAAGGAGTGATGCCTTGAGATCTACCAATTCACCGCTTGTGATGGGGAAGCGAACGAAGACAGAAGGATCTACGACAGTTTCATATCCTTGAGCAAGCTCGTGATCTGAAAGACCTGTACCGCAACGTGGACAGTACGGTGCAACTCGATGATCCTGAACGAGGAGACCCTTCTTCCAAATTTCAGAGAGTGACCACCAGACTGATTCAACATATTCAGGAGCCATCGTCCAATAGGCCTGATCGAAATCAACCCAGAAGCCCATTCGCTCTGTCATCTTTGTAAATGCATCGACGTGACGAGTTACAGAGCTCTTGCACTTATCGTTAAATTCGGCGATTCCATATTTTTCGATATCGCCCTTGCCTGAGAAGCCGAGCTCTTTCTCGACTGCGATCTCAACTGGAAGGCCGTGACAATCCCAACCTGCCTTACGTGAGACGTACTTACCCTTCATCGTCTGATAACGAGGGAATACATCCTTAAATACACGCGCCTCAATATGGTGTGTACCTGGCATACCGTTTGCAGTAGGAGGGCCTTCATAGAAAGTCCAAGGTTCACCCTGAGCGCGAGCTTCTAAGCTCTTCTCAAAGATATTCTCTTCTTGCCAAAATTTTAAAATGGAGTGCTCCATCGCAGGCAGATCGATCTGCGGCGCAATTGCGCTAAACATTGCTGGGACCTGTGGTGAATCGGACATCTCAATCTCCATCTCATCAATTGAAATGGAGGGACGAGCTAAATCGCTCGCGGTACCACCCGCCTTGCAGAACCGTCTTGGCCCTGCCACTTTTCTTACCTCGCACGGTTAGCTCTACGCACTTCTCTTAGCCTTAAGCTAGGGGAGCTTCTTCTAACTGGCTCCGAGGTGATTGCCTCTTCATAGCCAACTTCGTGTGATTCTTGGCCAGAGTCTAAACCATCAACGCTCGATGACCACTTTCTATGCGTGGCGCAGTTGGCGAGCGGGGGTAAATAGGCATAAGGTGCGCGGCGTGCCAGCAAAGAAAATTGCCCAGAAGCTCATGAATAAGGCGAAGCCCGCTGCAAAGAAGGCAGCGCCTGCAAAGAAGGCAGCTCCCGCCAAAAAAGCGGCTCCAGCCAAGAAGGCAGCGCCTGCAAAGAAGGCAGCTCCAGTAAAGAAGGCAGCTCCAGTAAAGAAGGCAGCGCCCGCAAAGAAGGCAGCGCCCGCAAAGAAAGTGACTGAAATTAAGAAGGCGCCTGGTCGCCCATTTCCTTCAAAGGTAGGTAAGACAACTCTTACCGTTGATGAGAAGTCTCAGACCGTCTCAGTTGCAACAGTGGTTGCACCACAAGCTGCCGTAGTAGTTGAAGAACGTCGTCTCGTAATGCCACCTCCACCCCGCCCAGCAAAGAGTGGAAAGAAGATTGCACCACTCAAGCCACTGAAGGCCGCTCCAACACCAGTTACTGCAGATGCAGGCGAGGCAGCATGGTCTGCTGCTGAATTGAAATCGATTCGCGCAGAGCTCTCTAAGGATTTAATGCGTCTCCAAGCTGAACTTGCAACAATTGAAGCCGAGATGGATGACTTGATTGCAGATGCCGGCGACGGTGCAGGCGATGATCAGGCAGATTCAGGAACAAAGACTTTCGAGCGCGAACATGAGATGTCACTTGTTTACAACGCGCGCGACATGGTTCTTCAGACTGAGCGTGCTCTCAGCCGCATCGATAATAAGTCTTATGGAAATTGCGAAGTATGTGGTTCTCCGATTGGAAAAGCACGCCTTCAGGTATTTCCTCGCGCAACTCTCTGCATGATCTGTAAGCAGAAAGAAGAGCGGCGCTAAAGTGCGCCGAACTTCTTTACTTCAGCGCCTCTTCTCACTTGCCTGCTTAATATGGGCGCTCGATTTCCTTACTAAGAATTGGGCGATCGCAAATCTCTCGTCGTCACCGCAAAAAGTAATTGGTTCATTTCTTCAATTCACACTCCTTCGAAATCCAGGCGCCGCATTTAGTATGGCAACAGGATTTACCATCATCTTTACATCAATTTCAATTGGCGTTGCAATCTTTATTACTCGTATCGCATCGAAGATCACTTCACCATGGTGGGCATATGTAGCGGGCCTCGTTCTTGGAGGAGTCTTAGGAAACCTCACTGATCGCATCTTCCGTGAGCCTGGATTCCTTTATGGCCACGTTATTGATTGGATCGAACTGCCACATTGGCCGGTCTTTAACCTCGCAGATTCAGCGATCTTTGTAGCCGCTGGAATCGCTATCCTTCTCACAACACGCAATATCTCACCAACAGGAAAATCAACGAGAGAAGAACAAGGAAAATAATGAGTAGAGAACACCGCACGCTCGTCGTGCCTGAAAGCGTTGCTGGCGAACGTATCGACAGCGCGCTTACCCGTGTTCTCGGCCTCTCCCGTACCTCTGTTGTAAAGCTCCTGGAAGAGGGAGATATTCGCAGCAACAATAAGCCGATTACTAAATCTGAACGCGTTACAACCGGCCAGGTAATCGATGTCTTAATGCCAGAAGAGATTAATACAGATCCAATTCCACCGACGCCTTTAGAGGGCCTCTCAATTATCTATAACGATGATGAGATCGTCGTCGTTGATAAGCCGGTCGGATGTGCTGCACACCCTGCTCCGGGATGGACGGGTCCAACTGTCATTGGCGCCCTTATTGCTGCTGGCTACACGATCTCTACCAGTGGTCCCGCAGAACGTTCCGGAATTGTTCATCGCCTCGATGCAGGTACAAGCGGCCTCATGATTGTTGCTAAGACCGACCGCGCATATCTCAAGCTAAAAGATATGTTTCGCGATCATGATGTTGAGAAAACTTATCACGCACTTGTCCAGGGACATATGGATCCATCAGAGGGAACAATCGATGCACCTATCGATCGCCACCCAACACAGGATCACCGTTTCGCTGTAGTGGCAGATGGAAAAGAGAGCATTACTCATTACGAGGTAATCGAGTTCTATCGCTCTGTCTCCATGGTTAAAGTTGAACTCGAGACAGGTCGCACTCATCAGATTCGCGTCCATTTCTCAGCACTTGGCCATCCGCTTGTCGGAGATACGACATATGGCGCAGATCCGGTCTTGGGTAAGTCACTTGCCATGCGCAGACCATGGCTGCACGCACTGGAACTTCGATTTAACCATCCTGTCAGTGGCGAAGCTCTCGTTCTGAGCGCTCCATATCCACCTGACCTTCAGGCTTCTCTCGCCTTGCTATCGGAGGCGGTTCTCCCATAAAGGGATAAGTAGGGGATAAGGTGCTCCCATAATGTCATCTGAAGATCAATCAGCTTCACGGGCATCGACGCAAGACTCCTTTGTACATCTACATGTACATACCGAGTACTCGATGCTCGATGGTGCCGCGCGCGTAGGCGAACTCGTTAAAGAAGTTGCCCGCCAAGAGATGCCGGCTATCGCGATGACAGATCACGGAAATGTCTTCGGCGCATTTGATTTCTATAAGCAGGCCACTAAAGCTGGCGTTAAGCCCATTATCGGTATCGAAGCCTATGTAGCTCCTGAATCGCGTCACGATAAGAAGCGCGTGCAATGGGGCGATGGCGGCGAAGATGATGTCTCTGGTGGTGGCGCATATACCCACATGACAATTTTGGCTGAAAATAATCAAGGCCTCGGCAATCTCTTCAAGCTCTCATCTCTTGCCTCACTTGAAGGCTATTACTACAAGCCACGTATGGATCGAGAGCTCTTAAGTAAGTATGCAGATGGCTTGATTGCAACAACAGGGTGTCCAGGTGGAGAGATTCAAACCCGACTCCGTATGGGCAAATATAAAGAGGCGCTTCGTGCAGCTAGTGATTACCGAGATATCTTCGGTGCGCAGAACTTCTTCCTTGAGTTGATGGATCACGATATCGATATCGAAAATCGCGTCAAAGCAGATTTGATGAAGCTCGGTAAAGATCTGAAACTTCCACTCCTTGCAACCAATGATCTCCACTACACACACCATGAAGATGCCGATGCTCATGCCGCTCTGCTCTGTGTGCAATCGGGATCAACCTTGGCAGATCCGAAGCGATTTAAATTTGATAACTCAGAGTTCTATGTAAAGACCGCCGCACAGATGCGCGAGCTCTTTAAAGATACTCCCGATGCATGCGATAACACCTTGCTCATTGCTGAACGTTGCAATGTCACTTTGCGCGAAGGTGAAAACTTGATGCCTCGTTTTGAGGTGCCCAAGGGTGAAACGGAAGATTCTTGGTTGCGCTCTGAATCCTTACGTGGACTCCAGGAAAAGCTGGGGGAGAAATTAACTCCTGCACATGGCGAGCGACTTAACTACGAACTTGATGTCATGATCAAAATGGGCTTCCCGGGTTACTTCCTTGTTGTTGCTGACCTTTGTAATCATGCAAGAAAAGTTGGCATCCGTGTAGGTCCTGGTCGTGGATCTGCTGCTGGTTCTCTCGTTGCCTATGCACTTGGAATTACCGGACTTGATCCCATCGAACACGGCCTGCTCTTCGAGCGATTCCTTAATCCAGAACGTATCTCTATGCCGGATATCGATCTCGACTTCGATGAACGTCGTCGCGCAGAGATGATTCGATATGCAACAGAGAAGTACGGAGAAGATCGCGTCGCACAGATCATCACCTACGGAACGATTAAGTCAAAGCAAGCGCTGAAAGATTCAACCCGTGTTCTCGGATACCCATATGCAATTGGTGAGAAGTTAACAAAGGCACTTCCGCCATCTGTTATGGGTAAGGACATCACTCTCGGTGGCGTCTTCGATCCAAAGGATTCTCGCTACGGCGAAGCAGGCGAG
>CANGLK010000004.1 GCA_947454735.1 Candidatus Nanopelagicaceae bacterium | reverse complement strand
GCCATTGAATTAACAGTGAAGTCGCGGCGAGAGAGATCACCTTCAATATCGTCGCCGTACTCAACATCTGGGTTACGTGAATCTTCTTCATACTTCTCTGTCCGATATGTTGTTACTTCGACAGTTGTATCGCCGCGCTTTCCTGCAATCGTTCCAAATTCAATTCCTGTATCCCAGACATTCTCTGCCCAACCTTTAAGAATCTTTTTCGTCTCAAGCGGGTGCGCATCTGTTGTGAAATCGAGATCGTTGCCAAGGCGTCCAAGAATTGCATCGCGGACTGGGCCGCCCACAAGTGCCAGGCGATACCCCTTCTCTTTGAAGGTTGCGGCGAGGGAGCTCGCCAAAGGCGCCCGCTCAATGAGGGTCGCAAGAGCGAGTTCACGTCCTAAATTGGTCTTTGCATCGCTCACAATAGATAAGCGTAGACGAGCTATCCAATCTCACGCGCATGGCCGAGGCCATCGCGTAGTCTTGCTCCCATGACCCCGGCACCTAGTGCGGGCAGCGAAGGTACGAAGAAGAAGCGTAGGCGCAAGCGCCCAGCGCATCGCTCCCCACAGAATTCACCTACCGAAAACGGTGGGCAGCAAGTTAAGAAGACCCCCGCAAAGAAGCCTTCGCCTGCCCGCACCTATGCAAAGCGAGTAGATGAGGTCAGCGCTGGCGGTCTTGTCATCGATACAACTGGAAAGTTAGGCCTTCTTATTGGTCGTCGTGATCAGAAAGATGCCACCGGCAAGAAGATTCTCTGGTCGCTTCCTAAGGGACATATTGAAGAAGGTGAGACACCTGAGCAAGCCGCTCTTCGCGAAGTTGAGGAAGAGACGGGAATTCAATCTCAGATTGAGAAGCATCTCGGCATCATCGACTTCTGGTTTATGGCAGGCGGAAAGCGAATCCATAAGACTGTTCACCACTATCTCTTCCGTGAGAGCGGTGGGGTGCTTGCAGCTCAAGAGAGTGAAGTCGATGAGGTTGCATGGTTTCCATTGACCGAGATTATTGACAAGCTTGCCTACCCAGATGAGAAGAAGTTAATTGCACGTACTAGCGCAACTTCAGAGCTTGAGGCGATATGAGAAAAATACTTGCCTTACTCATCGCAGCCGTCGCAGTGATTGCACCTCTACCGCTCGCAACTGCTGATACACCAGTTATTAGAGTTGTAGATATTCCTCACCGAAATTTTGATGGAACTTTTCGCGACAACGAATTAGCGACAACACTGACTCCGGATGGGCGCCTAGGCAAGGCGCTCTTTAAGGCTAATACAACTGCCACATGGGTTATTGATGCCTATCTCATCGATGAGATTAAAGATATGGCAGATGGATATACCTTTGAAGGTAGGGCAGATCCAGTCGGTGCAAGTATTGCAAAAATTTGGTTACAACAACTTCGAATTGCAACTATTGGAAATCCCATTGTTGCACTCCCTTACGGAAATCCTGATGCAACACTGGCCCGTAAATTGGCGCCGAGTGAGATCAATTTCTATTCAGCGCTAGGTGCATCGAAGTTAGAAATATTCTTCGGCCGCGCCGTTATTTCACAGAATGGCTGGGGAAGCGGAAAGTCTCGTCTAGATAGCCAATATCAAGAGTTTTACCGCAATGAGCGGACACTTCTCCTTGGTTTGAGCAAGGTGATCTCTACCCCTGAAATTACAAACCTACGGGAGAAGTTAGCTCTAGTTCTTAATCCGCAATTAAGTGTTGAAGATCGCGCATACTTTTCATATTCAGCACGCGATGCTGTTAGTAAAGTCGCAGGAAAACTTAAAGTTGTCTCCGGTCGATATCAATTAACTTCAGAGACAACAAAGGTTCCGTTAACCCTTGTTAATAAATTTGAGACAGCAACAACAGTTAATCTCTCACTCATTCCGATGAATTCACGTCTTCAGGTGGAGAACGTCAATAACATCACCATTCCACCTAAATCCCAGATACAGATTGCCGTCACCTTCGATGTGATTGCCTCTGGATCAACTCTTGTCCTTGCTCAATTAATGACACCTCAGGGAACACGAGTGGGTGAGGTGTCGAAGTTAAATCTCACAATGACTGTGATTGATTCACGTGTTGCCTGGTTTACAACAGCGGCTGCCATCGTTCTCTTCCTCGGTGCGATTGCACAATCCGTCCGACGAATCAGAAGGAGTCGCCGTGAAAAATAATGAGCTCTTCCGCGCATCCTCGATTATGGCTGTGGGAACAATCTTCTCTCGCATCACAGGTTTCTTCCGCGCAATTCTCGGTGTCGCAGTTCTCGGAACAGCTCTCTTAGCTGATACATATAACGTTGCAAATACAATGCCGAATATTCTCTACAACTTGTTAGTGGGTGGGGCGCTTACCGCAATCTTTGTGCCGCAGTTAGTTCGATCATTTAGTGATGAAGATGGGGGCCATAGATTTGCATCTCGCCTCGTCACGACAATCTCTGGAATTCTCCTTGCACTTGTAATGATCGGAGTGATTTTTGCTCCACTTCTTGTTCGTCTCTATGCGCCAGAATTTTCTGCAGTTGGTTTTGAGCACGAGCGAGCGATTGCAATTGCCTTTACTCGCTACTGCCTTCCGCAGATCTTCTTCCTTGGTCTCTTTACTATGTTGGGGCAGGTAGCAAATGCTCGGGGGTCCTTCGCTCCTCTGATGTGGGCGCCAATCGCCAATAACCTTGTAGTTATTGGCGTTTTCAGCGCTTTCCTTACCTTCCAGCACAACATCTCAGTCGGAACAATTACCGATTTCCAGATTCAACTCTTGGGATGGGGAACTACTGCAGGAGTTGTGATTCAAGCTCTCATTCTGATCCCAGTGGTTCATCGTTCGGGAATTAGAATCCGCCCTATCTTTGGAGTTAAAGGGCTAGGAAAGTCTTTCTCACTCGCTGGATGGACACTTGTGTATGTCTTGATTTCACAACTTGGCTATCTCGTCACTGTCAATGTTGCAACCGCTGCTGCAGTGCGTAG
This sequence comes from Candidatus Nanopelagicaceae bacterium, assembly GCA_947454735.1. Taxonomy (GTDB): domain Bacteria; phylum Actinomycetota; class Actinomycetes; order Nanopelagicales; family Nanopelagicaceae; genus Planktophila. The sequence goes on along the minus strand of CANGLK010000004.1, from coordinate 64,089 downwards.
CGCAAAGGCTGGAATCTCAACTGGCGTTGGTTTCACGCCATATACAAGTGCGTACTACATCATGCTCCTGCCGTACTCGATTGTGACTATCTCTATCGTGACAGCGTTATTGCCACATCTTTCAAAGCTGGCAATTGAGAAGAAGGTTGAGGATGTTCGCCTTCAGCTAATTCGTGCAATCAAGATGGTCGGAGTTGTCACTGTTCCAAGCGCTGTAGCACTTATCTTCTTCGGTCCACTGATGACAGAGGTTCTCTATATGGGTATCTCACTCGATGATTCACGTTATATCGGGTATGTACTTGCCGCACTTGGTCTTGGCCTTGTTCCATTTAGTATCAACTTGATCCTCGTCCGCGGTTTTAATGCATTTGAAGATACAAAGACTCAAGTGACTTCGATTTTGATTATTAACGTTATCTCTGTTCTGCTCTCCTATATTTTCTTATGGAAACTTGCTAGCGATGTAGTCACCGTCGGCCTCGGAATAGCTTTCTCAATTAGTTACATCGTTGGTCTCTCAATTACTTTGAAGTTGATTAAGAAGCATGTAGGCAGCCTTCAACTCCGGGATTTTGCCGGCCAACACCTCACACTCTTTGCAGCATCATTGATTGCAATGGCGCCCCTCTTTGCACTCTCTACCTACCTTGGATGGGCAGATGATTCAGCGCCACTGATCACTCGCGCACTTCGATTGGCTGGTGTTTTGACCCTCTCTGGCCTTGGCTATCTCTTCTTTGCCCATCGCTTCAAAGTGGCTGAAATCGCAGGTCTTCGAAGCTTCGCCACAACTGTTTCGGCCAAGCTCAAGCGATAAAGGCGCGGTAAGGTGAGCTTATGAGCACCGAAGTTCGCGAAGTCGTCATTGTTGGATCTGGCCCGGCCGGTTATACCGCTGCTATCTATGCAGCTCGTGCGGATCTCAAACCTGTCATCTATGAAGGTTCAGTAACTGCAGGTGGCGCACTTATGAATACGACCGAGGTCGAGAACTTCCCTGGATTTATCGATGGAATTATGGGTCCTGACCTTATGGACAATATGCGCAAGCAAGCTAAGCGCTTTGGTGCAGAGCTCATTACAGATGATGTTGTTGAGATGGATCTGACATCAGAGATCAAGGTAATTAAAGATGGTTCAGGCAATGTCGTTAAGGCAAAGTCTGTCATTCTTGCAATGGGATCTGCATATCGCGAGATTGGACTTGAGAATGAGAAGCGTCTCTCAGGTCGCGGTGTCTCATGGTGTGCAACATGCGATGGATTCTTCTTCCGCGATCAAACAATTGCAGTTGTAGGCGGTGGTGACTCTGCGGTTGAAGAGGCGACATTCCTCACAAAGTTTGCATCAAAGGTTGTATTGATTCACCGTCGTGATTCATTGCGCGCATCAAAGATTATGCAGGAGCGCGCCTTTAACAATCCTAAGCTTGAGATGATGTGGGATACAGAAGTCATTGACGTTATCGGTGAGAATAAAGTTGAAGGTCTTAAGTTGAAGAACACCAAGACAGGTGAAGAATCAACTGAGGCATTTACTGGTCTCTTCGTTGCTATCGGACATATTCCGCGTTCTGAACTCGTTGCAACTCAGGTTGCACTCGATGGCGAGGGATATGTAAAGGTTGAAGATCGTTCAACTCGCACCAATATTGCCGGTGTCTTCGCATGTGGCGATCTCGTCGATCACACATACCAACAGGCAATCACCGCTGCGGGTTCTGGTTGCCAAGCGGCAATCGATGCTGAGAAGTTCTTAGCCCACTAAATCTCATACACAAATAACTAGGTATATAGGAGCAAGTAATGAGCGCACCAATCAAGGTAACAACAGCTGATTTCGACCAGGTTGTATTGAAGAGCAGTAAGCCTGTTCTTGTTGATTTCTGGGCAGAGTGGTGTGGTCCTTGCCGCGCAATCGCTCCAATTTTGGACGATATCGCTGCAGAGCATGGCGATAAGCTCACAATTGCAAAGCTCAACACAGATGAAGAGTCAGCTATCGCTATCAAGTACGGTGTGACTTCAATTCCTATGCTCAATGTCTATGTCAACGGTGAAGTTGTTAAGACAATCATCGGTGCAAAGCCAAAGCCAGCACTTTTGAAGGAACTCGAAGGCTTCATCTAAATCTCTTATGAAGGAGTTATCTCCCGACGAGATTCGCTCTTTTCAACAAGAGCGTGGACTCCATGTCACCGGTGAATTAAACGATGCGACCAAGCGCGCCTTAGAAGAGGCGCGCTGGAAGCTCGGTGATCGCTCACTTAATCTCCAACCATCTCCAATGATGCGTGGCGATGATGTGGCGACTCTTCAAGCTCGCCTTACAGAGATGGGATTTAACTGCGGTCGTGTAGATGGAATCTATGGACCGTCTACAGAGAGCGCCGTAAAAGAGTTTCAAAAATCTGTTGGTGCAAAGGTTGATGGAAAGTGCGGACCGGCAACGATTATCGCTCTCCTACGTCTAACGAAGACAATCTCCGGAGGTGCACCAACAGCGCTTCGCGAGAGTGCACAACATAAAAATCGCGGACCTGCCCTTGCTAATAAGGTAATTGTTCTTGATCCAGGTTCAACACCTGGTGAAGAAGAGATCACTCTCGATATTGCACAACGAATTGAAGGTCGTTTACTTGCACTTGGTGCAACTGTATTTCTTGTTCGCGGAGCGACAAATAATCCGACAGAACATGAACGTATTGAATTTACAAATAAGAACAACGCAGATCTCTTAATCTCATTACATACTGATCGAGATTTAAATCCACGTGCAGAGGGTGTGGCAACTTTCTTCTATGGAAGTGATGCCCATGGAATTCACTCGATTGTTGGTGAACGTTTCGCATCCCTTGTACAACGTGAAATATCTGCGCGTACCGATCTTCTCAACTGTCGAACACATGCAAAGACATGGGATATCTTGCGCCTGACCGAATGTCCTGCAATTCGCGTCGACTGCGGCTATCTCACCAATACTGGTGATTCACAGCGTTTAGCTCGCCCTGAATTTCGAGATACCCTCGCTGAAAGTTTCATTATTGCGATTCAACGCCTCTATCTTTCAGCAGAAGATGATGCCAAGACAGGTACTTTGCGAATCTCAGACCTTCGTAGCGCCGGTATTCGACGTAATTAACTTTCATCTCTAATTAAGTACCGACTTTGTAGGGCGGTATGGGAAGATTCATCCCATGTCAGAGGTAAATATTCGCTATCAAACAGGTGCTCCACAGAATCTCGAAGAGAGATTTGCTGCGCGAGCCGCCGGAATGTTGCCCTCTGAAATTCGCTCCCTCTTCGCTGTAGCTTCACGCCCCGAGATCGTCTCACTCGCTGGTGGAATGCCAAATCTCTCGGCTTTGCCTATGGAGATGATGGCTGGCGTAGTAAATGATTTGATCCTCACCAATGGCGTAGAAGCGCTCCAATATGGAAGCGGTCAGGGACACCCAAAACTCCGCGAACAGATCTGCGATGTGATGGCCCTTGAAGGTATCCGCGCAAATCCCGACGATATTGTTGTAACAACCGGTTCACAGCAGGCTTTAGACCTTATCTCTCGAATCTTTATCGATCCAGGCGATGTTGTTCTCGTTGAAGCTCCTTCTTATGTTGGAGCTCTTGGCACATTCCGCCAATATGAGGCATCAGTTGTCCACGTCGAGATGGATCACGATGGAATGGTTCCTGAATCGCTTCGTAATGCGATTAAGAGCGTTCGTGCAGCAGGTCGCAAAATTAAATTCCTCTATCTGATTCCTAATTATCAGAATCCAACAGGTGTCTGTCTTCCTGCAGATCGCCGCACCGAAATTTTAAATATCTGCCGTGAAGCAGAGATCTTCGTAGTTGAAGATAACCCTTACGGCCTCCTTGGCTTTGATAAGCCATCGCCTAATGCGATGCGTGCAGAAGATTCTGAGAACGTTATCTATCTCGGATCTTTCTCTAAGACAATTGCATCTGGTCTTCGTGTGGGTTGGGCTCTTGTTCCACAATCACTAAAAGATAAGTTGGTGATTGCATCCGAGTCTTCAATTTTATGTCCTTCGAACTTTACTCAGCTGACAATCTCAAGTTATCTTGCTGATCAGCCATGGCGTGATCAGATTGCAAGCTTCTGTGAACTCTACAAAGTTCGTCGTGATGCGATGCTTGAATCACTAGAACAATATTTTCCTGAAGAGGCTACATGGACCAAGCCTGGCGGCGGATTCTATGTCTGGGTTAATTTGCCAGCTGAGATTGATACTAAGGCTCTTATGCCGAAGGCGATTGTTGCCAAGGTTGCCTATGTTCCGGGAAATGCCTTCTATGCAGATGGCCTCGGTTCATGGTCGATGCGTCTTTCATACTGTCACCCAACTCCAGAGCGCATCCGTGAAGGTGTGAAGGCTCTTGGTGGAGTAATTAAGGGAGAGATGAAGCGCCGCGGAACAGCGCTCAACTGATTCAATAGCTTTAGCTATCTGAAATTAAGGATTGAGTTAATTCTTCTCGATCAAATCAACGATACGTTGAAGATCTTCTGTCCCTGCAAATTCAATAACAATCTTGCCTTTGCCCTTGCCGAGTTCAACGTTGACGCGGGTATCGAGGTAATCACTGAGCAACTCAGCTGCAGCAAGTCCGGCTCCTGATACGCCCTTTGGCGTTGCCTTCTTACCCTTAGCTGTTGATGGCTTATGAGTTGCGATGATCTCTTCCGTTGCGCGAACACTGAGTCCCTCACCAACGATGCGAGATGCGAGCTTCTCAATATCGTTTGCATCGGTCAATCCAAGAAGTGCACGTGCATGTCCTGCAGATAAAATTCCTGCAGCAACTTTACGTTGTACAGATTCAGGCAAATTAAGAAGTCGCATTGTGTTTGAAATCTGTGGTCGTGATCGTCCTAATTTGAGCGCTAACTCATCATGTGTGCAGCCAAAGTCGGTGAGAAGTTGAAGATATGCAGCGCCCTCTTCGAGTGGATTGAGTTGGCTGCGGTGAATATTTTCAATGAGAGCTTCGCGAAGTAATTCATTATCTGGAGTCTGACGAATAATGACAGGAATTGATTTTAACCCTGCAGCCTTCGCCGCACGAAAGCGTCGCTCTCCCATAATCAATTCATATTTATCTGTCGCAACTTTTCGGACAACAGGTGGTTGCAATATTCCAAATAACTTAATCGATGAAATTAACTCGTTGAGTGCATCTTCATCAAAGACAGTACGTGGTTGACGTGGGTTAGGTGAGATCTGTTCTAGTGGGATTTCATTCTGTGTTGCAACAACAACATCATCAACAGTTAGCGATGTTGGAATAAGTGAATCTAAATTAATGCCGAGACCACCGCGCTTTGTTGCCATTATGCAATGCCATCCTTGTAATTGATTGAAACTACATTTGAATTAAATTCAGTTGATAGATCTAACTCTTTCGCTTTTCCGCGTTCTGCAATCTCACGAGCAACCTGCATATAAGCAATTGCACCAGGTGATAGTGGATCGTATGTCATCACAGTTTGATTGTAAGAAGGTGCTTCAGATACACGTACAGCACGTGGAATTGGCACATCGATTAATTCATTTGGAAAGTGTGCACGCACATTTGCTGCAACATCATTTGAAAGACGTGTACGTGAATCGAACATCGTTAAAATAATTGTTGAGAGATTAAGCGCCGGATTAAGTCGCTTCTTTACAAGTGTGTATGTCTCTAATAATTGAGATAGACCTTCGAGTGCGTAATACTCAGTTTGAATTGGAATCATTAGCTCGCGTGATGCGGCAAATGCATTGATTGTCAGCAGTCCTAGTGATGGTGGGCAATCGATAAAGATGTAGTCATAGTTAACGCTGATCTCATCGATCGCTTCCTTTAATTGAAGCTCACGTGCAACCATTGAAACTAAATTGATCTCAGCATTTGCCAGAGATGTATTGGATGGGATGCAGTCGAGCTCAGGAAAGCCCGCCACCTTCTGAATAACTGTTGCGATGGGAGATGTACCCATCAAGACCTCATAGACGCCTGCGCTCTCCCGGTGTTCAACACCGAGGGCGGTAGAGGCATTTCCTTGGGGATCGAGGTCGATCACGAGGACTCGAAGTCCTCCCATAGCTAAAGCTGCAGCGATATTGACGGTAGAGGTTGTCTTTCCAACCCCACCCTTCTGGTTGGCCACTGTGAAGATACGGGTAGAGGCAGGTTTAGCCATCGCCTCTTTGAGGCGACGGACGCCTATCACTTTTCCATTTGTTTCACGTGAATCATCCACAGGGGTATTCAACCACCATTACGGGAGGGTCTTTACTGCGGTTGGACCTTTGGGAGCTTCTTTAACTCAACTACGCGGCCGAGGCCGATACCTTCAAGGGTAATTTCATGCAAGATTGAGCCTGGAACCGCCTCCATCTCCTTAGCGGCTGACTCCCCCTTCATCGCTAAGAGGGATCCATTCATCTTAAGCATATGCCAGCTCATCTTCTTCAGCTTATCAAGGGCGGCTACCGCGCGAGCAGTGACGTAATCAGCGCTCTTCTTCACATCTTGGGCGCGGCCACGAATTACCTGGATCTCAGTGCCCTCTGTCGCCTCCTTGAGGAACTCCACACGGCGTTCAAGGGGCTCAATAAGCGTCACCTTGAGATCTGGGCGGGCTAGAGCGATAACAATTCCAGGTAGACCTGCCCCTGAACCGATATCGAAGAGCGATGCTCCTTGAGGGAGTAATTGGCAGACAAAGAGGGAGTTGAGGATATGGCGCTCCCAGATTCGATCGCCTTCACGGGGGCCAATGAGGCCACGCTCAATACCGGGACCTTTAAGGAAATCGGCATAGGCGCGGATAGCCCCCTCTTCTTGCGGAAAGTGGCGGGCGATCAGCTCATCGAGCGTTGGTTCCACGTGAAACCAGACCTATTAGGAAGGGAAGATAACGACGAAACGGCGTGGGTCTTCGCCCTCAGACTCTGAGGTGAGGCCCATATCCTGGATTGTGTCGTGGATGATTTTGCGCTCAAAGGCGTTCATTGGGTCAAGTTTGATCTCTTTACCTGTTGTCTTAGCCTCTTCGCCGAGCTTCTTTGCAAGAGCTGTAAGCTCCTTGCGGCGGTTGGCGCGGAAGTTCTCAATATCGAGCATAAGGCGGCTGCGGTCACCTGAAGATGTCTGAACTGCGAGGCGTGTGAGCTCCTGTAGAGCATCGAGGACCTCACCATCCTTACCTACGAGGTGGTTGAGCTTGCCACCAACGATAGCTAGCGATGCGCGACCATTTTCAACATCGATATCGATATCTCCATCGAGATCTGCGATATCGAGGAGCGCCTCGAGGTAATCGGCTGCGATATCGCCCTCTTCCTCAAGCTTTGCCGCTGTCTTAGGGGCCTTCTTCGCCGCTTCTACTGTCTCTGCTACAACTTCTGTTGACTCTGGCATTTCGTTCTCCATTTGTTGGGTGAATTATATGTTTTATGCGTTATTGATAGTAAATGTCTGATTTGTTACTTCTTCTTCTTTTTAGCCTTCTTTGGCTGTTGGCGCTGGCCTTCGACCTTAGGAGCCTCGATTGGAGCTGTGCCCTCTGGAGCAATCTCTCTACCTTCAAGCTTCGCCTTGTGAGCGCGCTTTCGCTGGAGCTCTTCGTAGGCAGGTGAACCTGGAGTTGGGTTACGTTTAATGACATAGAACTGCTGACCCCATGTCCAGAGGTTTGTTGTCGACCAGTAAATCAAAACACCGACCGGGAAGTTCACACCTGAGATTGCAAAGATAAGTGGGAATACATAAAGCATGATCTTCTGTTGCTGCAACATCATATTGTTGCTTGAATCCATCTTCGGCATACCCTTTGTCATCAACTGCTTCTGAGTTGTAAATGTTGTTGCTGACATAAGAAGAATAAGAATGACTGTAACAATCTTTACAGTTAACTTATCTGAACCGAGGAAAGTCTCTGAGATTGGTGAACCGAAGAACTTCGCCTGTGCCGCAGAAGTTAAGTATTCGCCCTTCATAAATCCATGTGGTTTGTTCTTTGCAATCCCATTAAGAACTGTAAAGAGTGAGAACATCACAGGAGCCTGGGCAAGAATTGGGAAACATGATGCAAGTGGATTTGTCTTATGTTCCTTGTAAATCTTCATCATCTCTTCAGATTGCTTCTGGCGATCATCTTTATATTTCGCCTGGATAGCTTTGATCTGAGGTTGTAGCGCTGTCATTGCGCGCTGACTCTTAATCTGCTTAACAAAGAGTGGAATCAAAATTGTACGGATAAGCATCACAAGTCCCATGATTGAGAGAGACCATGTCACACCAGAGTTGAAACCAAAAATTGGTGAAAGTAATTTATGGAAACCGATCATGATTCCGGAGACGATGTTATAGAGCGGATTTAAGATAAAGCCCATTAGAGGACCCCTTCTGTTGTATTGCTTGAAACCATTGTGGTGCGCATATTTGCAAGAGCATCTGCGCTATCGAGTTCATAATCAACATAATCAAGGCCGCCATCTGACCAAGGGTTACAACGCACTAAACGCCAGCTCGCCATGAGGAGACCTTTCAATCCATATCGCCGGATTGCTGTCGCTGCATAATTTGAACAAGATGGGTAGTACTTACAACGCGGCTCGCGCATTGATGAGAAAGCTTGGTATACCTTGATTAGGAATTCTGCGATGCGCTTCATTGGGAATCCGCCATTCGCTTCGCCGCCTTATTAATAAGTCGTGTAGAAATATCTCTTACCTCGCGAGCAACATCTGTCGTTCCATCTTGCTTCAACCCACGGATAACAATGAGTGAGCCTTCTGGGAATTCTGAAAGTGTTAGAGAGATTGCATGGCGAATCTGACGAGATACGCGGTGGCGTCGAACTGAGTTGCCGACTCCTTTGCCGATAATTAGACCGGCGCGTGGCTGATCGGTTGAGGCAGGGTTAACGTATAAATATCCAACGAAATGTTCGGTGGTAACTCGAAGACCGCTCTTTGTTGTGCGAGCGAAATCTTGCGGTGAAGTTAAACGTGCAGAAACTGGCAGCACGAGTACTAGATCCGGTTCAGCTCTACCTAGTTGTGGATGTCTTTAGAAGGTTCGCTTACGCTGAAAGGCGTGAGCGACCCTTAGCGCGACGAGCTGAGAGAACTGCGCGTCCTGCGCGTGTAGCCATACGTGCACGGAAGCCATGCTTCTTGGCGCGGCGGCGTGTATTTGGCTGGTAGGTGCGCTTTGTCATGAGAACTCCAAAATATAGAGAGGCTTATCTGCAGATAGGCCTCGTAGTCGATCAGGTCAGAAATACGGGGGAAGCGAGGGTGCAACGGTACGGGTGTGGATAGGTGATGGTCAAACTCACTCCCGGCTGCATGGACCGGTCCAAGGTGTGGATAACTACTTGCTAATTCTCAGAAAAGGGTCTACTTTGCGGGTTCTCCACAGGTATCCGTCGAAATGGGTCGGAAGTGAAGCCTCAAGGCGCACTTTAGACCACACCCTGTGGATAACTTTGTGGATATCTTAAATCCACGTCTGGAGGGTCCTAATGGCGTTAACCGCCCTTGAGTTGACCCAGTTGTGGGAGCGCGTGGTTGATCATGTTTCGACCGGCGAACCACAACACCGAGCCTTCTTAGCGATGACCAAACCGCTCGGACTCGTCCCTAATGAGGATGGGCCGGCAAGCCTCTTGGTAGCAGCTCCAAACGCCTTCGCGAAAGATGTTCTCGAGTCTCGACTTCGCCCAGTTGTTAATGAAGTCCTCTCTCGTGAACTCGGAGGTCCTGCAAATATCGCAGTGATGGTCGATGAGAGTATCGAACTCGCAGATCTACCAGAGCCAACTGTCACTGTTGAAGTTCCACGACCAGGAACAGGTCGCGAAGCTGCGCCATCGATTTCATCAACCTCTTCTAGCGATGCACTTGGTTCACAATTAAATGAACGGTACACATTTGAAACTTTCGTTACCGGAGAATCAAATCGTTTTGCACGCGCTGCTGCGATTGCAGTAGCTGAAGCGCCAGCGAAAGCTTACAACCCGCTCTTTATCTATGGTGACTCAGGTCTTGGAAAGACACACCTTTTACACGCAATTGGTGCATATTCACGCGAGCTCTTTCCAAATATTCGAGTGCGTTATGTTTCATCAGAAGAATTTACCAACGACTTTATTAACTCGATTCGCGATGATAAAGCAACATCTTTCCAACGTCGCTATCGTGATTTAGATGTGCTGCTTATTGACGATATTCAATTTCTTGAAAATAAAGAGCGTACACAGGAAGAGTTCTTCCATACATTTAACACTTTGCATAATGCAAAGAAGCAGATTGTTATCTCATCTGATCGCTCACCAAAACAATTAACAACTCTCGAAGATCGACTACGTTCACGCTTTGCGTGGGGTTTTACAATCGATGTTCAACCACCAGAGCTTGAGACACGTATTGCCATCTTGAGAAAGAAAGCAGCACAAGATCGTCTCAATGCGCCGGATGATGTTCTCGAATTTATCGCAAGTAAAATCTCTACAAATATTCGTGAGCTCGAAGGTGCACTTATCCGTGTCACTGCATTTGCTAGCTTGAACCGTCAGAGCGTCGATATGGGTCTTGCTGAAATCGTTCTTAAAGATTTAATGCCCTCTGAATCAAACCCAGAGATCACAGCTGCAACGATCATGGCTCAGACCGCTGCCTTCTTTAAACTCACACTAGAAGATCTCTGTGGAACCTCTCGCTCTCGCGCACTTGTTGAGGCTCGCCAGATTGCCATGTACCTCTGCCGCGAGTTGACCGATCTCTCCCTTCCGAAGATTGGCCAGACATTCGGCGGCCGCGACCATACGACTGTGATGCATGCTGATCGGAAGATTCGTGAGCTTATGGCTGAGCGACGAGCTCTCTATAACCACGTCAATGAGATCACCACCAAGATTAAGCAGCAGAGCTCCTACTAACTCTCGACCTCTCATCGTTAATGACCAGTTGAGAGATGTCCGCTTTAACACCTTTACCCCCAGATGTGGAAAAGATGTGGATAACTGTGGATAAAGCGGGATTTATGTGGGTAGTGAGAGGTATTTCAAGAGAATTTAGCTCAATAGGGAAGGGAAGGTAGGAAGATGAGTAGATCTACCTATAGGTTATCCACACTTTCTACAGGTTTATCCACAGAAATAAAGGATAACTTCTCCCTTTTGACCTGCCTTTTTACCTTTTACCCACAGAAAACCCTTACACCTATTACTACTACTTTTATATATAAATATCTCTCTCCCCAAGCGAACCTGTGGGGTCGCACCACCCATTCCTTTATTGAAGGCATCTATGCCAAACTTTCCAACCTTGGAGTGGTTAATACACCGACGAATGAGATGAGGGCTTCGGCATGAAATTCACAGTAGATCAGCAGGCGTTAACTGATGGCGTTAATTGGGTATCTCGCTCCCTCTCAACTCGCCCAATCAAGACCGAGCTCCTCGGTATCAAAATCGACGCAACTGGTGATCAAGTGATTCTCTCTGCCTCAGATCTAGAGACATCCTCAAAATCTCACTTCACCGCAGATATCTTTGAAAAGGGTGAAGTGCTCGTCCCTGGAAAGTTACTTGCTGAAATCTCTCGCTCACTCCCTAATAAACCAATCACTATCACTCTAGATGGTTCACGCGTATTGGTAACTTCTGGTTCTGCAAAGTTCACACTTCCAACACTCTCACTTACAGAATATCCAAATCTTCCAGAGCTTCCAGAGCGCACAGGAGTAGTTGCAAGTGACACCTTCGCAACAGCAGTTGCACAAGTTGCAATTGCAGCAGGACGTGATGATTCACTACCAACACTGACAGGTGTTCATGTTGAGATTGAAGAAGATAAGGTAACTCTCGCAGCAACAGATCGTTATCGTTTAGCCGTTCGTGAATTTAACTGGAACCCATCAACACCAGGACTTTCAACATCAGCGCTGATGCGCGCTCGCACACTTGCAGATGCAGCTAAATCACTTACCGGTTCTAAAGAGGTAAACCTCTCTTTCGCACCAGCAACATCATCTGATCGCCTCGCAGGTTTCTCAGGTGCTGGTAAAACAATGACATCACGTATGTTGGATGGAACATTCCCTCCATACCGCCACTTACTCCCAACTGAAGCATCAACAACTGCAGTTGTAGAAGTTGCACCATTCTTAGATTCTGTTCGCCGTGTTGCGCTCGTTGCAGATAAGACAATTCCACTCCGTCTTGAATTTGCTGATGGTGGAGTCTCACTTGAAGCAGGAACAGGTGAAGAGGCACAAGCGACAGAGACAATCGATGTACTTCTTAATGGCGATCCAATCTCAATCGCATTTAACCCAGTATTTCTCGCAGATGGTCTCCAAGCTGTGGGAACTCCATTTGTTCAGATTTCATTTACCGGATCAAACAAGCCAGCTATCTTGACTGGGCGCACCGAACCTAATGGTGCCTCTATCGATACGTATAAGTACTTGTTGATGCCAATGCGTTACGCATCTTAAGAACCCTTTCGGTAGATAGTTAACAATGCGCGTTAAACGGTTAGCGCTGACCAACTTCCGCTCTTATAAAGAGCTCGATGTGGAGTTCGAACCTGGCCCCACAACCTTTATTGGTAATAACGGTTCGGGTAAAACTAATATCGCAGAGAGTTTGATTTACCTCGCATACCTTTCATCACACCGTGTCTCGACCAATCAACCACTCCTTGCTTTAGGAAGTGATCAAGCAATCATCCGCGCCGAGATTGAACGCGATAATCGAACACTACAAGTAGATTTAGAAATCAATGCAAGTAAAGCAAACCGCGCACGTCTTAATGGCAACGCTGTTAAATCACAACGCGAAATACTTGGAGCGCTTCAGATTGTTTACTTCTCTCCAGAAGATCTCGATCTTGTTCGTGGTGAACCAACAGATCGCCGCAACTTCCTCGATAAATTACTAATCACCCAATCACCACGTTTAGCAGGCGTTATTAGTGATTATGACCGAGTTGTACGACAAAGAAACACACTTCTTAAAACACGTGCACCGCAGAACGCACTAGAACCCTGGACAGAGCAGTTGATCAGATTCGGTGCAGAGTTATCAGCAGAACGTGTGAAGTTAGTTGATGATCTCAATCCATATGTTGCAGAGCATTATCGAAACCTCAACGAGGTAAAACCAGCATCAATTTCATATAAATCATCAACCGAGGGTCTCACTGCAGATGTCAATGAAAATATAGAGGTTTTAAAGCTTCGTGCAGCCGAAGTAATCAAACAAGAGATGGATCGCGGGGCATCGCTGATCGGTCCACACCGAGATGATCTCCATCTTCAACTCGGTGACTTTCCGGCGAAAGGATATGCAAGCCATGGTGAGTCATGGTCGATGGCTATCGCGCTTCGTATCGGCAGTTACACACTTCTTAAATCAGAGGGAGCAGATCCAGTATTAATTCTCGACGATATCTTCGCTGAGCTTGATAATCAACGCCGCCAACAATTAACCGCTGTGACACAGTTAGCTGAACAAACAATTATTACAACAGCTGTTGAAAGTGATCTCCCTCCAGAGCTATTGTCTGCAAAGTTCTATGTAACTCCCGGACAGGTAGAGAAGAGGTAACGATGGCAAAGCGCGATCTCGCCCTCGACCTCTTCCGCAGTTATAAGACTGGTTTTATTAAGAAGTCTCGCCCGCGCCCCGAGCGCGGCAAAGGCCCGGGAGATCCAACCCTTGTCTCCAACATCCTCGAAGACCTTGTGAAGGATCGCGAATGGGATTCAGGGTTGGCTGAAGGGAACCTCTTCGCCACCTGGGCCAAGATTGTTGGGGCAGATGTCGCCCAGCACACCGAACCAATTTCACTGCTCGAGGGAAAGTTACTCGTTCAATGCTCATCAACCGCTTGGGCGACCCAATTGACCCTGGCTCAGAACGACATCCTCGCCACAATCCGAGCTAGCGCTCCCGGCGCTCTCGTCGAAGCACTTCGATTTATCGGTCCTCAAGCTCCCTCATGGAAGAAGGGGATCCGCTCGGTCTCCAACGGCCGCGGCCCCCGCGACACCTACGGCTAACCCCAACCTGATTTCAGTTACGGCGACGTGCGGTCAGATTGCCCCATGCCAGCAGTGCACCGATTCTTAACATCGCCTTCCAACTGAAATCAGGTTGGGAATAAAGCCGTACCGCCCCCTGTTCTACCTATCAAGAAACCTGAGTCGCAGCGACTCAACTCTTTGGGTACTATCAACTCAGGTCTCTCGAAAAGTGCAAGCCCTGACCCAAATTGGCTCGGGAGACAAGAGATAGTGAGAAGGAGCAATAAATGGCTAGAGCAGTCGGAATCGACTTAGGAACAACAAATAGCTGCGTATCAGTTCTCGAAGGTGGAGAGCCAACAGTTATTGCAAACGCAGAAGGCGCTCGCACAACCCCATCGATCGTTGCATTCGCAAAGAATGGCGAAGTTCTCGTCGGTGAAGTTGCAAAGCGTCAATCAGTGACAAATGTTGAGCGAACAATTCGTTCCGTTAAGCGTCACATGGGTACATCTTGGACACAAGAGATTGATGGCAAGAAGTACACACCACAAGAAATTTCAGCGCGCGTTCTTCAGAAGTTGAAGCGCGATGCAGAGGCTTACCTCGGTGAGTCAGTAACAGATGCAGTAATCACAGTCCCTGCATATTTCTCTGATGCAGAGCGTCAAGCAACTAAGGAAGCTGGCGAAATCGCAGGACTTAATGTTCTTCGTATCATCAACGAGCCAACAGCTGCCGCGCTTGCATACGGTCTTGATAAGGCAGATAAAGAGCAGACAATTCTCGTCTTCGACCTTGGCGGTGGAACATTTGACGTTTCACTTCTTGAAATCGGCGATGGTGTAGTTGAAGTTAAAGCAACATCAGGTGATAACCACCTTGGTGGAGATGACTGGGATCAGGCACTTGTTGATCACCTCGTAAAGACATTTGGATCTGCAAATGGCATCGACCTTACAAAAGATAAGATGGCGATGCAGCGAATTCGCGAAGCTGCAGAGAAGGCGAAGATTGAACTCTCATCTTCACAATCTGCAACTATCAACCTTCCATACATCACAGTTGATGCAGAGAAGAATCCACTCTTTCTCGACGAGACAATCACACGTGCACAGTTCCAAGCACTCACAGCTGATCTTCTCGATCGTTGCAAGAAGCCATTCCAGGCAGTTCTTAAAGATGCAGGAATTGCAATCAACAAGATTGAATCAGTCGTTCTCGTTGGCGGATCTACGCGTATGCCAGCTGTTGTTGATTTGGTACGCGAACTCACAGGCGGAAAAGAGCCAAATAAGGGCGTTAACCCTGATGAAGTAGTTGCAGTTGGTGCATCACTTCAGGCTGGTGTTCTTAAGGGTGAAGTGAAGGATGTACTTCTTCTCGATGTCACACCTCTCTCACTTGGTATTGAAACCAAGGGTGGAGTAATGACAAAGCTCATTGAGCGCAACACAACTATCCCAACAAAGCGTTCAGAGATCTTTACAACTGCTGACGATAGCCAGCCAGCTGTACAGATTCAGGCTTACCAAGGTGAGCGCGAGATGGCTGCATATAACAAAAAGCTTGGAATGTTTGAGCTCACTGGAATTGCACCAGCTCCACGCGGAGTTCCACAGATCGAAGTAACCTTCGATATCGATGCTAACGGAATCGTTCACGTATCAGCGAAGGATCTCGCAACAGGTAAAGAGCAAGGTATGACCATCACAGGTGGATCTGCTCTTTCAAAGGATGAGATCGATCGTATGATGCAAGATGCTGAAGCACACGCAAATGAAGATAAGCAGCGTCGTGAAGAGGCAGAGATTCGCAACACTGGCGATTCACTTCTCTATCAGACAGAGAAATTCCTTAAAGATAACGAAGGTAAGTTCGAAGGTGAACTTGCTACACAGAAGTCAGAGCTTGATGCAGCACTTGAAGAGTTGAAGACAGCTCTCGGTGGTGCCAACTTCGAGATGATCAAATCATCAACTGAGAAAGTTTCAACACTTTCACAGGCAGTCGGTGGCGCACTCTATGCAGCTAACGCTGCACAGGCTGAAGGCGCACCTGCAGATGATGGCGTCGAAGACGCTGAAGTAGTCGAAGAAGAGCAGGCATAATTCAATGACTGATGAAACAACTCAAGAAGTTGTTACAGAAAACGCTGAAGAAGTTGTAGAAGCTGCTGCACCGGGTCAGGAGACTGACCCGGTTGCATCTCTTACTGCAGACCTTCAACGTCTTCAGGCTGAATATGCCAACTACCGCAAGCGTGTAGAGCGTGATCGCTCTGTTGCTCATGAGAACGCTATCGGCTCTGTATTAACAGAGCTATTAGCTACTTTGGACGATATTGATCGCGCATCACAACATGGCGAACTCACCGGTGGATTTAAAGCTGTTGCCGATCAATTGTCATCACTGACAAATCGATTCGGTCTTGAAAAGTACGGAACCGATGGCGATCTATTTGATCCACAGATCCACGAGGCGTTGATGCACGACACCTCTGCAGATGTTGCAGTTGCTACCGCATCGAAGATTTTGCAACCTGGTTATAAGTACAAGGAGCGCATCTTGCGCCCTGCACGTGTATCTGTAACCGAGCCAGAGGCGTAATAAACGATGGCAGCAAAAGATCTCTATGAGAAGGACTTCTATAAAGTCCTCGGAGTTGATAAGAAAGCGACCCCTGAGGAAATTAAGAAGAAGTACCGCTCATTAGCGCGCGATCTACACCCAGATAAGAATCAGGGTGATTCCGCGTTGGAAGAGAAATTTAAAGCTGTCTCTGAAGCGTATGACATCTTGTCTGATCCGAAGAAGCGCGCAGAGTATGACGAAGCGCGTTCACTCTTTGAACGTGGCGGATTCCGCGCACCTACCGGTGGCGGAAATTACCAAGGTGGAGATTTCTCTGACATCTTCGGTGGAGGCAACCCACAAGATATATTCGCAAATCTATTTGGTGGCGCAGGTATGCGTCGCGGCCCGCGTAAAGGACAGGATCTTCAAACAGAATCAACTATTACATTTAAAGAGTCAATCTTTGGAACGACTCTTGATTTGAAATTATCTGCAGATGGAAAGGCGCAGAACATCACTGCGCGAGTTCCAGCAGGAGTCAATGATGGTGCAAAGATTCGCGTTAAAGGAAAAGGAGCACCAGGAGAAGCTGGCCCAGGCGATCTCTTTATCTTGCTTACAGTTAAAACACACCCAATCTTTTCGCGTAAAGGTGAGAACTTGTTACTCACCCTCCCGGTTACTTTTACTGAGGCAACACTCGGCGCCGATATCAAAGTTCCCACACTTGGTGGCGAGGATGTCACTGTCCGCCTAGCCCCTGGAACACCTACAGGACGGGTACTTCGCGTTAAAGGTCGAGGAATCACAAAGGGCCATACAGTCGGCGACTTACTTGTCACTATCGATGTTCAAGTACCACGTCGTGTTGAAGGTGAAGCGTTAGAGGCGCTAAAGAAATTTGAGGAATTAACAAAGGATCACGATGTTCGTTCTGAATTTAATACAAAGGCAAAGGTATGAGCGAGAACCGCGAACCACATGAGATTGATGATGAGAAAGGTCTCTATGTCATCTCAGTTGCAGCAGAGCTCTCTGGCCTTCACCCACAAACGCTGCGCCAATATGATCGCCTCGGTTTAGTCTCACCAGATCGCACTGAAGGACGTAACCGCCGCTATTCGCTACGCGATATTGCATCTCTTCGTATGGTTCAACGCCTGGTGGGCGAGGGAATCAATCATGCAGGGGTTAAGCGGATTATCGAGCTCGAAACTGCGATGGCAAATATGGCGATTGAAGTCGCACAGCTTCGCATCGAGATGGATGCGCTTCTAGAAGAGAATCCACCGAAGAGTTTAAAAAGTAAGAAGAAATCTCCTGAAGTCATTCTCTATGACGACAACAAGTAGAAGATAAGGTCACCTCATGAGCGCACGCGAATCCCTTAAGAATGAAATCATCAGCAAAGCTGTAGTTCACGGAAAAGTGATCTTATCTTCAGGCAAGGAAGCTGATTACTACGTAGATCTTCGCCGAATCACTTTGGATCATGTCGCAGCTCCACTAGTGGGAGAGGTCATGCTCGATCTCACCAAGGATCTTGAATTCGATGCAGTGGGTGGTCTAACACTTGGTGCGGATCCTGTTGCAACGGCGATGATGCACATTGCATCACGCAATGGTCGCGCACTTGATTCTTTTGTAGTGCGTAAAGAAGGAAAAGCTCACGGTCTTCAACGTCGCATCGAAGGACCAGATGTAAAAGGTAAGCGCGTATTAGCAGTTGAAGATACCTCAACTACCGGTGGCTCTGTATTAACAGCAGTTGAAGCTCTCATTGAAGCTGGTGCAATTGTTGTTGGAGTTGCAGTCATCGTTGAGCGTGGCGCGAAGGATGCAATTGAGGCAGCTGGTTACAAGTATTACGCCGCCTATCAATTAGCAGACCTTGGTCTTTAAGAGAGATCCTTCTTCGTACGCCACTCTTTCAATACCTCAATCGCAACCGGCAACACACTCACAAGGACAATCAGCGCAACAATGGGAAGCAAATACTTATCGATAGATCCACTGATTTTATTTCCGAGCACATAACCTGCACCGAGAACTAATTCTGTCCACAGGAGTGCACCAATAACATTCCAGAGAAGGAATTTACGTGCAGGGTAACCAATGATTCCCACCATTGGATTGATCAGTGTGCGGACAAAAGGAATAAAGCGCGCGAGGATCAACGCCTTACCAACGCCATATTTTGAGAGCCATCGCTCTGTCTGCGAAACACGTTCTTGCGTAAAGAAGCGACCGTTAGGGCGATCAAAGAGTTTGCGACCGTAACGATTTCCTAAAAAGTGGCCGAATTGCGAACCGATAATTGCAACAAGTGGCGCACCAATAAAGATAGAGATTGCGTGAAGGGATGCCCCACCAAGAATCTGAGCTCCTGCAGATGAAGCTGCAATTCCCGCGATAAAGAGAAGTGAATCTCCTGGAAAAGCGAGGCCAAGAAGAAGACCAGTCTCAGCGAAGATAATTGCTAGAACTCCAGCAAGACCTAAATCCCCAACAATTGAATGTGCATCAAAGATATTTGCAGCGATATTCATATGTAGAGGATAAGGTACGCGCCATGCAAACGCACCCGACCCCGAGTGTTTTCACGGAAGAATTCCGCCCCACTTTTCACTTCACACCAGAAAAGAATTGGATCAATGATCCCAACGGTTTACTTTTTTACAAAGGCAAATATCACCTCTTCTATCAACACAACCCTTCTGGGATCTTGTGGGGCAATATGTCATGGGGCCACTCCGTAAGTACCGATTTACATACATGGCAGCACCTACCTGTTGCTATTCCTTGCACAGATACAGCTGGCATTTTCAGTGGAAGCGCAGTAATCGATCTGACAAATAGCAGTGGCTTTGGATCACTTGAAAATCCACCAATGGTTGCGATTTATACAGTGCATCAAAATGATGAAACCCACCAAGCCCAACATATTGCTTTTAGCCTCGATGAAGGCATGACATGGATGAAGTATGCAGATAATCCAGTTCTTGATTTAGAAATGAAAGATTTCCGTGATCCAAAGGTTTCATGGGAGCCAGAAACACAAACCTGGTTGATGACAGTTGCAAAGCCACAAGAATTTAAAATTGCATTCTTTAGATCAACAGATTTAAAGAGTTGGACACACCTCTCTGACTTTGGACCCCTTGCCGCAATCGGTGGCATCTGGGAATGCCCTGATCTCTTTGAGCTTCCAACACCAAGTGGTGAAACGAAATGGGTATTGATTGTTTCACTCAACCCCGGCGGAGTTGCTGGTGGATCAGGAACCCAGTACTTCATCGGCGACTGGGACGGAAGAATATTTACAACGTCACAGAGTGAAACTTTATGGATTGATTATGGTCGCGACAATTATGCAGGAGTGACTTTTAATAACGTTGCAGATGGAAGAAGAATCTTCCTTGCCTGGATGAGTAATTGGGATTACGCGTCAAAACTTCCATCACCAATCTGGCGCGGCTCTATGACAGCCCCTCGCGAATTACAGATTACATCTGTGAATAATCGATTGATGTTGACATCTCATCCCATCGCAGAACTTGTGACACCACACGATTACAGTTTTGAAATTAGCGCAGATCAGAAGATCGCCATCACACTGGGTGAGAATCAAGAAGTTGTTATCTCATTTAACCCCGCAACTAAGAAGCTCGTTGTGGATCGCAGTAAGGCCTGGTTTGCTGAGGTCGAAGAAGGAGTCCAGGCGAGCCCCGTTATCGAGTTGGAAAAATTTACGATCCGGATGGTCATTGACCATGGCAGCCTTGAGCTCTTCATTCCCGAGGCGGGCTTCGCCCTGACTACCCTCCACACTCTCGCTGCCACACGCCCAGTTCTGCAAAATCCTGCAAATTAGTTGCCTAAGAGTTACTGCCCCCAACTTTCCTACGAGCCTTCAGAGGGCTTACCGTTTACCCACTACCGGCAACTCCTAGGCGCCGGTTAAACCCGTGAAAGGAAATACTTCATGAAGAAGTTCACAAAGTTCGGTGCTCTCGCACTGGCTGCTGCACTTTCAGTTTCAGTAGTAGCGGCTACAACGCCTGCATCTGCTGCAACATGTGCAACAAAGACTAAGGTAACAATGCTCGGAACAATTAAGCCTGAAATTCAGGATCAGTTCCTCGCAGCTGTTAAGGAATACAACGCTAGCCAGTCTTGCTACACACTTGAGTCAATCCCAGGTGATCGCAAGCTCACATTCCTCCAGAACGTAACACCTATGTACGCTGCGAAGAATGCTCCAACAATCATGTACACACTCCAAGAGATTCCTGACATGGCTGACAAGGTCATGGATTGGAAGGGCTCAAAGCTCGCAAAGCTCGTTTCTCCTTCACTTCTTGAAGCAGCAACAGTTGGCGGCAAGCTTGTTGGTATTCCATCAACAGCAGAAGCATTTGGTCTTCTCTACAACAAGACAGTTCTCGATAAGGCAGGCGTAGATCCTTCAAAGATCACAACACGTCAGTCACTCGAAGTTGCACTTCGCAAGGTTAAGGCTGCAGGTTCTGGTGGAGTTCGCTTCTCAAGCATCTGGTGGTCACTTGGTGCACACTTCACAAACATCTACTTCGCTAACTCAGCACCAACACACGAAGGTCGTTTGGCTGTTCTCGATGCACTTGCAGATGGCAAGAAGGATCTCTCAAAGGATGCTGTATTCCAGAACTACCTTCAGACATTCGCACTTCTTAACAAGTACAACCAGGCTAAGCCAAACACAACTGATACAGAGTATGACCTTTCAGTGAAGGATCTTGCTTCAGGTAAGGCTGCATTCTGGTTCATGGGTAACTGGGCAGAGCCAAACTTGTTGACAGCATCTAACGGTGTTGACTTCGGTTTGATGCCACTTCCAATCAGCAACGATCCAAAGGATCCAGCTAACAAGTCAATCTCTGTTGGCGTTCCAGGTTACTTCATGGTTGACAACACACAGTCAACAGCTGCTGAGCGTGCTGGTGCAGTGGACTTCCTTGAGTGGTTGTACACAACTCCAGCTGGACAGAAGCGCGTTGCAGGTTCAGTAGACGATGGTGGAATGAACTTCATCCCTGTCTACAAGGGCTTCACAGTTTCACCAAAGACATACATGGCACAGCAGATCGCTAAGTACGTCAACGCTGGTAACACACTTGAGTGGATCAACACTTATTACCCAGCAGGTGGACAGGATCTCTACGGAGCATCAGGTCAGAAGCTTATGGCTGGAAAGATCACAGGAGCTCAGTACGCAGTAGAGCTTCAGAATGCATGGAAGGGCGCTGTTAAGACATGGCGCGGAGTTAAGAAGTAATTCTTTCCTCATCCATGGCAAGTAAATAGATATGACGGCGAGGTCATCTCGGAGTTTTCACTCCGGGGTGACCTCGCTACTATTTCCCCCACCGCAGTAAATAATTTAAGAAATAAAAGGTGTCGATATGCATCACGGTAGCCAACTGAAGAGATTCTTACTCTTCGCTCTCATTCCACTGGCAATATTTGCTGCAGTGTTGATCTATCCCTTCATACAAGGTCTATATCTCACCTTCACCAACTGGGACGGCTTTGCCCATACAAAGTATGTTGGCTTTGCAAATTATGCAAAATCTTTGAAAGATCCAGAGTTCTGGTCCACTCTTCGATTTACATTGAAGTACGTACTTGTATCACTCGTTGCAATTAATGCAGTTGCATTTGGACTTGCCCTCCTTGTTACAGCCAAGTTGAAGAGCTCCAACTTGTTCCGCACATTCTTCTTTGTACCAAACCTCATCGGTGGCGTTGTGCTCGGAGTGATCTGGCAATTTATCTTCAACACAGCTCTCGTCTCTATCGCAGGCAAGATGGGATGGTCACTCTTCGAATCCTCTTGGCTTGGAGATACCAATACAGCTTTCTGGGCACTGATCATTGTGACGGTATGGCAATCATCGGGCTACATGATGATTATCTACATCACTGGTCTAATCTCGATTGAGCAGGATGTCCTCGAGGCTGCGCGCGTGGATGGCGCATCAGCGGCACGCACGCTATGGACGATTAAGATGCCATTGATGGCTCAGGCCTTCACAATCTCGCTCTTCTTAACACTCCGCGGTGGATTTATGGCCTATGACGTCAACGTCGCACTTACCGGTGGAGGACCTTTCCGCACAACAGAGTTGATCTCGATGCATATCTTCCAGGATGCATTCGCCTTTGGTAATTTCGGTACAGGTCAATCAAAGGCTGTTCTCATGTTCATCATGGTCGCAACAGCAGCTCTTATCCAAGTTACAGTCTCAAAGAGAGTGGAGGCGCGCGCATGAAAGAGGCATCACGTATCGCAAAGCGCACCGTTTTTATCGGAGGCCTTGTTCTCTCAGTGGCATATGTATTGCCATTCGTTCTCGTATTCCTCAATGCTTTCAAGCCTAAGTACGACATCCTTGAAAACCCCTTGGCATGGCCAAAGACGATCACTATGGATAACTTCACTCAGGCGCTCCAGAAGATGGATTTCTACCGCTCATTGACCAACTCAGTGATCATCACTGTATTTAGCGTTACTGGCTTAATTATCTTCTCTTCTATGCTCGCTTACTACCTCGCACGTAATAAGAATAAGTTCACACATACAACATTCTTAATTCTTGTTGCATCGATGATCGTGCCATTCCAGGCGCTCATGATTCCGTTTATGTCGATCTTCGCTCAATTCGTAGCAATCAATAACCGTGCAGCGCTGATCTTCTTCTACCAAGGGTTTGGTATTGCACTATCAACATTTTTGTATCACGGCTTTATCTCTAAGATTCCAATGGATCTCGATGAAGCAGCTGCAATGGATGGCGCATCAGATATGACTATCTTCTGGAAGATCATGTTCCCTATGTTGCGCCCTGTTACAGCAACAGTTGCGATTGTTAATGCACTCTGGATCTGGAACGACTTCTTGTTGCCTCGCCTTGTACTTACACGCGAGACTCAGACACTTCCACTCTCTACTTACTTGTTCTATGGCCAGTACTCAACAGAGTATGGACAGGCTATGGCAGGTCTATTGCTTGCAGTGCTGCCAATCATTGTCTTCTACTTGATCCTGCAGAAGCAGTTCATTTCAGGTATTTCACAAGGAGCAGTTAAGTAATACTGCAATTCAAATTTCTAGTTAATATCCTTAACTGAAGTTCGAATAAGTAGCGATGTTGGTACCTTTATCTGTGCAATGGCGCTCTCTGGTTTCTCAATGCGCGCCATAATCTGCGATGCTGCAAGCTGACCCAAGAACTGCACCGGCTGGGCAACTGTGGTCAGGCCCACAAGCTTTGCATATTCATGGTCGTCATAACCGATGATGGAGATATCTTCAGGGACACGTAATCCACGCTTTTGAAGAGATCTCATTGCGCCAAAGGCCATCTCATCTGATTCACAGAAGATGGCAGTAGGTAATTTCTTCTGACGTAGGAATTCATCCATCGCAAGCTCTGATGTGTGGCTATCAAAATCAGCAGTAATCTGCCATGAGGAATTAAATTCAACTCCATTTTCGGCAAGGACCTTCTTAAATCCTGAGAGTCGCTGATCTGCTACCTCGAAGTTATAGGCAAATGCATTCTGTCCAACCATGATGCCAATATCGCGATGGCCCATATCAATGAGATGTTGTGTAGCAACTTCTGCACCCGTCACATCATCGATAGAGACACAGGAGCAGCGATTATTAAGTGTGCCGACTAGAGATACTGGAATTCCGAGATCGAGGATTTGATCGAACTCTTTCTCAGTAGGTGGTAGTGAGATGACAATTAAGCCATCTACCTTTCCAACCAACTTCTTCTGTTGAAAGACGCGTTGGCGCGCATCAACTTGTGCGAAGTTATAGAGAAGCAAATCCATTCCAGCTTCTCGTAAAGCCTGTTCAACCCCGGCGAGAGATTGAGAGAAATACCAACGAGAGATAAATGGTGCAATGACACCGATCGTATTGGTCCGCATCTTCGAATTTGCAGGAAGAATGTCGGGGCGAATTGGATAATCAAGTAGCTGAGCCGCCTCAATAATCTTCTTACGAGTGCGTTCATTAACATGGTGCAACCCGCGAAGTGCGCGCGATACCGTCGCGGGTGATACTCCCGCTTTCTTCGCAATCTCAACTATTCCTGACACAATAGGGAAAGAATATGCAAAAAACTGCAAAAGACAAGGGTTGAGGGAAGAACAATGGGGCTAACGTCAGAGAGAGATTGGTGGCGCCAAGCCGTTATCTATCAAATCTATCCCCGTAGTTTTAAAGATTCCAATGGTGATGGTCTCGGTGATATCAAAGGCATCACCACAAAGATTGATTACCTATCCTCCCTTAGCGTTGATGCAGTCTGGCTATCTCCTTTCTATCCATCAGCACTTGCCGACGGTGGTTACGATGTCGATGATTATCGCGATGTGGATCCAAAACTTGGAACACTCGATGACTTCGATGAACTTCTCAGTAAGTTACACGAAGCTGGAATTAGATTATTTGTAGATATCGTCCCTAACCACTCATCAAATAGACACATCTGGTTCCAAGAGGCGATTAATTCAGAGCCAGGTTCGGCAGCGCGTAACCGTTACATCTTCCGCGATGGCAAGGGTGAAAATGGTGAACTTCCACCAACTAACTGGCCATCACACTTCGCACCGAGCGCATGGAGTCGCGAATCTATCCACGGTGGCAAGCACAACCAGTGGTTCTGTCACCTATTTGCACCAGAACAACCTGACTTTAACTGGGATAACCGCGAAGTCCATGATGAATTTCTACTCACACTTAAATTCTGGGCAGATCGTGGCGTCGATGGTTTCCGAATCGATGTGGCGCATATGTTGAAGAAGGATTTATCAGAGCCATTGAAAGATCAGGAAAAATTTCCAGGGCTGACCAATCGCGCACCGGGTCAAGATATTCTCTTTGACCGCGATGATGTACATGAAATTTATAAAGAGTGGCGCAGATTATTTGATACCTATAACCCGCCACGAGTTGCCGTTGCTGAGGCATATGCACCTGCAGAGCGCCTTGCTCGATATGCAAGCCCTGATGAGTTAGGACAAGCATTTAACTTTGAACTCCTTGAGGCAAACTTTAACGCCACCGAATATCGCACCGTCATTGAACGCGGATTAGCTGCTGCGAAATCACAAGGGTCATCCTCAACATGGACTATCAACAACCATGATCAGATGCGACCTGCAACAAAGTATGGACTTCATCCCACTGTAGATCGCCTGCGATGGAAGAACTCAGGCGGCACGACACATCCCCTTGATGAAGTTGCTGGGCTCAATTCTGCAATCGCTGCATCGATGTTAATCATGGCTCTTCCTGGTTGTACATATATCTACCAAGGTGAAGAGCTCGGACTCTTTGAAGTTATCGATATTCCAGAGAGTGAAATTCAAGATCCACAATATTTACGTAACTTGAAAGCAGATAAAGGTCGCGATGGTTGTCGCGTTCCACTGCCATGGACATCTACAGGTTCCTCTTTCGGATTTGGAGATGGCAAGGCGCATCTGCCTCAACCACAGTGGTTTGCAGAGAAGTCGGTTGAAGTTGAATCAAAGGATGCAACCTCACCACTATCAACTTTTAGACAGGCGCTAGCACTTCGTAAGGAGCTAGTTGCACCAGAAGAGTTGACCTGGCATGAGACAGGTGAGAAGCACGTCCTGCATTTCTCTCGCCCAAATGGATGGCACTGCATCACCAACTTCGGCAATGGCTATTACGACTTTATGAGCGCCTTAGGCGAGAAGGCGCAGATCCTCCACTCCTCACAACCTCTCACCCCTGCCGGCCTCTACCTCATCCATGGCCAAATCTCTCGCGCCAATAGCCTTCCGCCCGCTGCCACAGTCTGGGTACGTGCTTAGGAAAAATCACGCTCGATTTTTGACCTGTAATAGATATGTATATGTAGACTCGCCTCAGCCGTGGCCACGCTTCATGTGGCCGCACTGAATCTCCAACGGAGGAGAAACATGCGCGCTTCTGCCGCTAATTCACTGGTGCAGGTCACCGGGTCTAACCTAAATATCACATTCGTGGTTCTAGCAGTCGCCCTTGGCGCGCTCGCTATCGCCGTAGCCCTACGCGCACAGGTCCTCGCCGCAAGCGATGGAACCGAGAAGATGCGCGAGATCGCGGGCGCAGTCCAGGAAGGCGCAGCTGCATACCTGCACCGCCAGTTCCGGACACTTTCATATTTCGTAGGAATCGTCTTCTTCCTACTCTTCGCTCTCCCTGCTGATACAACAACAATCCGTATCGGCCGTTCAATCTTCTTCCTTCTCGGCGCAGGCTTCTCAGCTCTCGTCGGTTACAACGGTATGTGGCTTGCTGTACGCGCAAATGTTCGCGTTGCAGAAGCTGCTCGTCAGAAGGATGGCACCAAGGCAGTTCAAATCGCATTCCGTACAGGTGGCGTTGTCGGTATGACAACTGTCGGCCTCGGACTCGTTGGAGCTTCACTTGTTGTAATTCTCTACCGCGAGAATGCACCAGTTGTTCTCGAAGGTTTCGGTTTCGGTGCTGCAATGCTCGCGATGTTTATGCGCGTCGGCGGCGGTATCTTCACAAAGGCAGCTGACGTAGGCGCAGACCTCGTCGGTAAAGTTGAGAAGAACATTCCAGAAGATGACCCACGTAACGCTGCAACAATTGCAGATAACGTCGGCGATAACGTCGGTGACTGTGCTGGTATGGCTGCAGACTTGTTCGAGTCATATGCAGTAACGCTCGTTGCAGCTTTGATTCTTGGTAAGGCAGCATTCGGTAACGAAGGTCTTATCTATCCATTGATCGTTCCGGCAATCGGAATCATCACAGCTGTGATCGGAATCTTTGCTACAAAGCTTCGTTCAACAGATAAGTCAGCGATGACAGCGATCAACCGCTCATTCTTTATCTCTGCATTGATTAGCGCAGGACTTACAGGCCTTGCAACATTTACCTACCTTCCAGCTAAGTTCAATCTCCTTACAAATTACTCAACTGAAGTTGCTACAGAAGCCGGCAATCTCAACCCACGCGTATTCGCGCTAGGTGCAGTAATCATCGGAATCGTTCTCGCCGCTGCAATTCAGGTACTTACAGGCTTCTTTACAGAGGTTGGCAAGCGTCCAGTAAATGATGTCTCATCAGCTTCACAGACTGGCGCAGCAACAGTAATTCTCGCTGGTATCTCTGTTGGTTTTGAATCAGCTGTTTACTCAGCACTTCTCATCGCAGCAGCTGTCTTCGGAGCATTCTTGCTCGGTGGCGGTTCAATCGTCCTATCACTCTTTGCAATCTCATTGGCAGGAACAGGACTTCTTACAACTGTTGGCGTCATCGTTGCGATGGATACATTCGGTCCAATCTCAGATAACGCACAAGGTATCGCTGAGATGTCAGGCGATGTAAAGGGCGAGTCAGCACAGATCCTTACATCACTCGACGCAGTTGGTAATACAACTAAGGCGATCACAAAGGGAATTGCAATCGCAACAGCAGTTCTCGCAGCGACAGCTTTGTTCGGTGCATTTACAGATGCAATCAAGGAGGCAGTTGTTAAGGTCGGTCGTGCAACATCTGAACTTCAGTATCAGGGCGTTCTCGATATCGCATCTCCTCGTAACCTCGTTGGTTTGATCATCGGTGCATCAGTTGTATTCCTCTTCTCAGGTCTTGCAGTCAATGCAGTATCTAAGGCAGCAGGCGCAGTTGTTGTTGAAGTACGTAAGCAGTTCCATGAGCACCCAGGAATCATGAACGGAACAGAGAAGCCTGAATACGGCCGCGTTGTAGATATCTGTACACGCGACTCACTCCGTGAACTTGCAACTCCAGGAATCCTTGCAGTGATGGCACCAATCTCAGTTGGCTTCGGTCTCGGAGTTGGCGCACTCGGTGCATTCCTTGCTGGTGCAATCGGTACAGGTACTTTGATGGCTGTCTTCCTCTCTAACTCAGGCGGTGCTTGGGATAATGCGAAGAAGATGGTTGAAGATGGCAACTATGGTGGCAAGGGCTCAGAAGCTCACGCTGCAACAGTTGTTGGTGACACTGTTGGAGATCCATTTAAGGACACAGCAGGTCCTGCAATTAACCCACTTATCAAGGTGATGAACCTCGTTGGTCTCCTCGTTACTCCTGCAATCGTTGAGTTCTCACTCAATGGCCAGGATTGGAAGATTGCACTTACATGTGGTCTTGCAACCTTGATCATCGTTGGTGCATTGGTACGTAACCGTCGCCACCACGCTGTCGGCATTCAGTACTAAGAAGAAAGGTACTTCCCCACCTTTATGGCTTCGAAAAAAGCAGGCTCTAGCGCTGGCGAGCTCAAGACGCTCGTCATCGTTGAGTCCCCTGCAAAGGCTCGCAAGATTGGCGGCTACCTCGGCGATGGTTACATCGTCGAGGCTAGCGTCGGTCATATCCGCGACCTTCCGCAGCGCGCAGCCGATATCCCTAAGGAAGTTAAGAAGCTAGCCTGGTCTAAAGAGGGCGTCGATA
This sequence comes from Candidatus Nanopelagicaceae bacterium, assembly GCA_947454735.1. Lineage (GTDB taxonomy): Bacteria > Actinomycetota > Actinomycetes > Nanopelagicales > Nanopelagicaceae > Planktophila. The sequence continues at coordinate 34,923 of CANGLK010000004.1, read as the reverse complement.
TCGAAAATGATTTCGCACCTTTATATGTCATCAACCCCGATAAGAAGGCGAAAGTTGCCGAGCTCAAGGAGTTGATGAAGGGCGCTCAAGAGATCCTTCTCGCAACTGACGAAGACCGCGAAGGTGAAGCGATTGCATGGCACCTCATTGAGGTCTTGCAACCAAAGATTCCAATTAAGCGCATGGTCTTCAATGAGATTACTGAAGAGGCGATTCAAGCCGCTGTAGAAAATACTCGCGACCTTGATTACAACCTCATTGATGCCCAAGAGACTCGTCGCGTTCTCGATCGTCTCTATGGATACCGACTCTCTCCGGTTCTTTGGAAGAAAGTTATGCCACGTATCTCAGCAGGTCGCGTGCAATCTGTTGCAACGCGTCTGATTGTTGAGAAGGAACGCGAACGCATGGCTTTCATCTCATCATCTTGGTGGGATCTCGATGCTGCAACAAATTTAGGATTCTCTGCACGTTTATTATCAGTCAATAATAAGAAGGTTGCATCAACTTCTGACTTCGGTGCAGATGGCGCAGTTAAAGAGAAGTCACTGAAAGATATTTTGCTCCTCGATGAGAGCGCAGCAAAGTCTCTGGTTGAGTCTCTCAAAGGCTCGCCTCTAACCGTAAAATCGATGGAGGAATCTCCACGAACTGAGCGTCCTAAGCCACCTTTTACAACATCAACGATGCAGCAAGATGCAGGTAGCCGACTCGGTTGGGGCGCACAGATCACTATGCGCGTTGCACAACGACTCTATGAAAACGGTTACATCACCTACATGCGTACCGACTCCATTAACTTGAGCGAGCAGGCAATTAAGGCGTCGCGCGCTGCCGCTAAATCTTTATACGGTGCAGATCATGTATATGAGACAGCGCGCGTTTATCAAGGTAAGACAAAGAATGCACAAGAGGCGCACGAAGCGATTCGCCCTGCTGGAGATGTATTTAAGACACCTGGTGAGTTAGCTCCAGAGTTAACTCGTGATGAGTTCGCACTCTATGACTTGATTTGGAAGCGCACCGTTGCCTCACAGATGGCAGATGCTAAGAAGATGCAGATGCGCGTTGACTTTGATGTAAAGACAGCAGATGGAAAAGATGCAATCTTCCGCGCAAATGGAAGCGTCATTACATTTCCTGGATTCCTCGCTGCATACGATGAGATTGTCACCGAAGATAGTAAAGATGAAGAGAACGTAGATCGCAGGCTTCCTACAATGTCAGTTGGTCAATCTGTAAAGGTCAACGAGTACTCATGTGAAGGCCACGATACAAAGCCACCAGCGCGTTACACAGAGCCAACTCTTGTAAAGAAGTTGGAAGAACTCGGTATCGGTCGCCCTTCAACATTCGCATCGATCATTCAAACTATTCAAGATCGTGGATATGTAAATAAGCGTGGCCGCGCACTAGTTCCAACATTCTTGGCATTTTCTGTAACAGGCTTACTTGAATCACATTTTACAAAGCTCGTTGATTATGACTTCACCGCATCGATGGAGGAAGATCTCGACAAGATTGCATCTGGTGAGGCATCACGTATCGATTGGTTACGCGATTTCTATTACGGCCATGATGGCGAACCAGGTCTTGATGAGCTGTCACAAGATCTCGGCAATATCGATGCCCGTGCTACAAATACAATGAATCTCTCCGATGCGATTGAGATTCGCGTCGGTCGTTATGGCGCATACCTGCAAGAGAATTACGATGATGGCGAGCGAAAGCTAGCCAATATCCCTGAAAATATGGCGCCAGATGAGTTGACTCTTTCTAAGGCAATCGAACTATTGGCTGCACCATCTGGTGAACGTGATCTTGGAATCGATCCAGTGACTGGGCTTGAAGTTGTTGCAAAGAGCGGACGCTTCGGTCCTTACATCACAGAGATCTTCCCTGAAGAGCCTGTTGAGTTAAAGGAAGATGGAACACCGAAGAAGAAGCGCAAGAAGGCTGATGCTCCAAAGCCAAAGACGGCATCCCTTCTCTCGACGATGAATCTCGACACCATCACTTTGGATGATGCGCTGCAACTTCTCTCGCTTCCACGTGTACTTGGTACCAACTCATCAGGTGATGAGATCACTGTGCAGAATGGTCGATACGGTCCATATCTCAAGGCAGGCGTTGACTCACGAACACTTACATCTGAAGAGCAGCTCTTCTCAATCACATTAGATGAAGCGCTCGATATTTATTCAAAGCCAAAGGAGCGCCGCCGCGGTGTTGCAAAGCCTCCACTGAAAGAGCTTGGCGTCGATCCTGGTTCTGAGAAGGCTGTGATCATTAAAGATGGTCGCTTCGGTATGTATGTCACCGATGGCGAGACCAATGCGACTCTTCGCCGCGGTGACACTCTTGAGGCGATGACACTTGAGCGCGGACTTGAACTTCTTGCCGGCCGACGCGCGTGGGAGGCTGAGAATGGCCCAACACCGAAGAAGTCTCGTAAGAAGGCGGCTCCAAAGAAGGCAGGCGATAAGCCACCTACTTTGACGAAGAACGTTGTAAAGAAAGCTGCAACAAAAAAGAAATCAGCAGCTAAGAAGAAGTAAGAACTTTAATTCCCAACCGTTCGGCATTGAGAGCCATCTGCTTATCGAAGGTAACAAGGACATCATCGACATCCAGTAGTGACTCAGCGGTAGCCATATGAATTGCGTCAGAGCTCTTGAGAGAAATGTCCTGCGGGTAGCTAGATGCGTTGTCTATAACACGATTTGTAATTTCAATAAATTGAAGTTCCATTAATAGATCTATTGCATCATCAATTAATTCAGGCTTTATCTTCATCACTGTACGCAGAACTTCAACTTGGCTTAAGCGCGAGGTGAAGTTCTCCCGCTGAGAAAATTGATTTAGAAATGTGCGATCACCAAGATTAAGAATAATCTGAAGCAGTACAGAGCTATCGAAGTACTTAATCAATAGCGAGCCTCGCGACGCTCTTTCAGAAAGAGTTCAAGTGCTTCGGGATACCTGGGTCCGTCTGTATTGCTCCAGCGATCTACATTAAAAGGTCTCTGAGCCGGTGTAACCGCCCCTTGCTCAATGAGACGTTCTAACTTGGTCTTCTTAATTGGAACAATCTCTGCAATCGGAGTTCCATGTTCTGTCACAACGATCACCTCACCTCTCTTTACTAAATCAAGCACACGCGATGCTTGTTGACGTAGTTCACGCACCCCAACGACCTTGTGAAGTTCGGCTTCAACATTTGATTCTGTCTTCTTTGCGGCAACCTTCTTAGCCTTGCTCGCCTTTGGCTTGGTAGTCATAGAGTAAAAGTAGCACAATCACAAAATGTGCTACATAGTAATATCTGTGCATAAATATCTTGACCTGTCAGGCAATATCGAGGCATAAGCGCTCGGCGATAGACTCACCACTATGTCTAAAGGCCTGCCTACCCCTGAAGCACCCGCTCAAGAGGTAACCCGCGGAGTCTTAGCTATTCCAGCTTTTCGAAAGCTATGGAACTCGATGGTCTTCTCCTCTTTGGGTGATTGGCTCGGTCTTCTTGCAACGACTGCACTTGCTGCGCAACTTTCAGGTGGCTCATACGCAACTGCTAACTTTGCAATCGCAGGTGTCTTTATCGCACGCCTCTTGCCGGCGGTTTTCTTAGGACCACTCGCTGGAGTCATCGCAGATCGATTTGATCGTCGTAGATTGATGGTCATCGTCGATCTCTTACGCGGTGCGCTCTATATCTCGATTCCAATTGTCCATACATATTTCTGGTTATACGCGGCGATGATTCTTGTTGAGTGCCTGACGCTCTTCTGGTCACCGGCGAAGGAAGCATCTGTTCCCAATCTTGTTCCTAAAGAACGCCTTGAGAATGCAAACCAAGTCTCTCTCTTGGCAGCATATGGAACAGCGCCAATTGCCGCAGTTCTCTTCTCACTCCTCTCCTTATTTGCAGGAGCGCTCGCTGCAATCAGTCCACTTCTTCCTTCGCGCTCAGTTGATATCGCTCTCTACATCAATGCGCTGAGCTTCTTCTTTGCAGCGTGGACAATCCGCGGACTCCATGAAATTCCTAAGGGACCAGCATCTGCAAATGGTGCGGATGAAAATATTGGTAAGTCACTGATTCAGGGATGGAAGGCAGTTGCCTCTTCCAAGATTATTCGCGGATTGATCATCGGAATGGTCGGTGCATTCTCTGCAGCCGGTGCCGTTATTGGATTGGCGCGAACATTTGTAGGAGATCTCGGCGGTGGAGATGCTGCATATGGTGTTCTCTTCGCATCAGTCTTTACAGGTCTTGCACTCGGTATCGCCTTTGGCCCAAAGGTCTTTGCACAATTTAGCCGCCGCCGTTTATTTGGCGCATCACTTGCAGTTGCCGGCTTCTTCTTGATCTTGCTCGCACTGATTGCAAACCTTGTAATCTCAATTGTTATCGTTGTGATTCTCGGTGCTTTTAGCGGTATTTGCTGGGTTACCGGCTTCACCATGCTCGGCATGGAGGTCAATAACGAGGTCCGCGGCCGTACCTTCGCCTTCGTACAATCATTGATCCGTATTACTTTGGTGGCAGTTCTCGCGATTGCTCCAATCGCTGCAGCGACAATCGGCAAGATTCATTACGAGTTCTACAACATTCGCCTTGATTACAACGGCGCACAAATCACAATTCTTATCGCTGGTGCAATCGGCCTCTTCATCGGAGTTCTCTCATATCGTCAGATGAAAGATCGCCCGCAGGTTTCACTCTGGTCAGATGTACTTGCTGCGATGCAAGGTGAGCTCGGTGCAATTACCGGACAATCAACTGATGGAATCTTTATCTCCTTTGAAGGTGGAGAAGGAACCGGTAAGTCAACACAATCAAAGTTACTTGCAGAGTGGTTACGCCAAGAGGGAGAAGAAGTTGTTCTCTCATTCGAACCAGGTGGAACAGATCTCGGTAAAGGCCTTCGAAAGATTTTGCTAGGCCATGAGACCGGTGCAATTAATCCTCGCGCTGAAGCGTTGTTGTATGCCGCAGATCGCGCACACCACGTTGAGACTGTTATCCGTCCAGCACTTGCTAAGGGCGAAGTTGTTATTAATGATCGCTACATGGATTCATCCATTGCATATCAAGGTGCAGGTCGCGTACTCATTCCAAGTGAGGTTGCGCGAATCAATCGTTGGGCGACAGAGACCTTGTACCCAACGCTGACAATCTTGATTGATCTTCCCGCAGTAATTGGTTTGGGACGTTTGAAGTCACTTGATCGCCTTGAGGCAGAGCCAGTTGAATTCCACGAGCGTGTGCGCCAAGAATTCTTGCAGCTTTCTCTTCTTGATCCAGAGCGTTATCTCGTTGTCGATGGCACGCTATCTGTGCAGGAGATTCACGAAGCAATCATCGCTCGCGTTGCCGAGCTTCCACAGTTAAAGCGCAATGCACAGAACCCTCAGTCGCGAAATGTTTTACGTCCAATCATCGCCGCATCGCACGCAGTAGGCCGTGCAACAAAGTCTGCAACGAAGAGCGCAAAGAGCACTGCAACAAAAGCGACATCAAAAGTTTCAAAGGCTAAGAAGCCAGGAAAAACTAAGTAGCTCCCATGGCAACGGTCTATGACAACCTTGTGGGGCAGGATCACATCACCGCAATCTTGAAGGGCGCCGTCGAGGCATCGCGATCAGGGGTCGAGAGCCAAGAGATGACCCACGCCTGGGTATTTACCGGCCCTCCCGGAAGCGGACGATCTTCAGCTGCCGTTGCCTTCGCACAGGCCCTTGTATGCTCAAATTCAGGCTGCGGAAGCTGCAATGAGTGCCGTAGCGCTATGGCGGGCAGCCATCCAGATGTCGAAATCATCCGCACAGAGGGCCTTTCGATCAAGGTCGAAGAGGTGCGAGAGCTCCTGACCCGTGTGGCATGGGCGCCATCGATGGGTGGCTGGCGCGTAGTCGTGATGGAAGATGCCGACCGCCTAACTGAATCTGCCGCCAATGCTCTGCTGAAGGCGATTGAAGAGCCAGGCAATCGCACCGTCTGGTTGTTATGTGCGCCAACTCTGCACGATGTGCTGCCAACAATTCGCTCTCGCTGTCGCCATATTCAACTGCACACACCTAGCGATGAAGCCGTTGCACAAGTATTGATTAACCGCGATGGCATCTCACCTGAGATGGCAACCTTTGCAGCTCGTGTAAGCCAGGGACATATCGGCCGCGCCAAGTATTTAGCGCTCAACGAATCTGTCCGTAGCAATCGTTCAACGATTATGCATCTGCCGCTTCAACTGAATTCACTTGCTGCAGCATTTACGGCAGCGCAAACTCTGGTAGATCTTGCAACTACTTCTGCCAATGCATCAGCCGAAGTGCGCGATGAGAAAGAGATTGCAGCTCTGCAAAAAGCATATGGCAAAGGTGCAACTGGTCGCGGTATGGCAACAGGAGCAGCAAAGGCTGTGAAAGAACTTGAGAAAGAACAGAAGTCACGTTCGACTCGTATGGTTCGTGATTCAATCGATGGTGCGCTCTTAGATATCGCAACGTTCTATCGCGATGTGATGATGGTGCAATCAGGAAGCTCTGATGCAATTATCAATACAGATATGGTCGATGCAATTAACACATATGCAGCAAAGCATCCCAAGCACACAACTATTAATAAGATGGGTGCGATTATGGATGCGCGTACCAACCTTGCGCATAACGCTGCGCCACTTCTGACATGCGAAGCCTTGTTCTGCCGATTGGCGAAGGCGTAGATGGGTAATCGTTTTAAGGCGCTCGCTACCTTTGCAATTATCGGCGCCCTCGTTATCTCAATTCTTGGTTATACAAAGAGCCATAACGGTACCTATAACAATCTCAACGATTACTACAAGCAAGAGTTGTCATGGAGTACCTGTTACGACAATTTCGAATGCGCCGACCTCGATGTACCAATCGATTACGAGAAGATCAGCACCGGCACCTTCAAGATCTCAGTGCTTCGTTTTGCAGCCCAAGAGCAAACCAAACGCATCGGCAGCTTGATCGTTAACCCTGGCGGGCCAGGGGCATCAGGGGTGGATTACGCCTATAACGCCGAATATATCTTCAGCCCAGATATCACCGACCGCTATGACATTGTGGGCTTTGACCCTCGCGGAGTAGCGAGATCAGCGCCCATTACCTGTTACAACGATCAAGAGACCGACGCCAATTACTCATCGGATTCAAAGCCAGATAGCACCGCAGAGTTCAAGCAGACAATTGCAGATACTAAAGTCTTCTTGCAGAAATGTTTTAATAAGAATGAACATCTGACTGCATTCAGTACAGCCAATGCTGCCCGCGATATGGATATCTTGCGTCAGGCGTTAGGCGATAAGAAGTTAAATTACATGGGTAAGTCTTATGGAACTTATATGGGCGCTCTTTATGCAACGCTATTTCCTGACAAGATTGGTCGCGTAGTTCTCGACGGCGCAGTAGATCCAACAATCTCTAACTTCGAGCAGACAAAGACACAGGCGCTCGGTTTTGATAATGCACTGAAGGCATTTATTACAAACTGTGTATCTCGAAAAGATTGTCCGCTTCATGGCACCGTGCAGCAAGCAACAGATCAGTTGCTCAACATTTGGCAGCACGCTGCAATAAACCCGCTTCCACTCAAAGATAAGAAGGATCGCCGCACCGTTACTGAATCTCTTCTCGTGATCGGTACAGCATCTGCCTTGTATGACAGCGGCGAAGGTTGGCCAGATCTTCGCAAAGCGATTGGTCAAGCAATTGCAGGAAATGGTGATGCCTATATTCAATTGGCGGATATGTATACAGGTCGCCAGAAAGATGGCACCTACCCCAACAATGAATTTGATTCTGGTGCGATCATCTCTTGCCTTGATTTTGCAGACAATCGCACACCGCAAGAGATTCGCAAGGATGCCGCAGCGGTTGCAAAGGTGGCGCCAGTCTTTGGTCCCTACATCGCCTATAGCGGTCTGACATGTAAGTACTTCACAACACCGAAGCCAGTTGAGGTGAAGAAAACCACGACAAACGCACCGATAGTTATCATCGGCACTACTGGTGACCCAGCAACGCCATATGAATGGGCTAAAGGCCTTTCAAAGCTGCTGCCTAACTCTGATTTGCTCACCTTCGTCGGCGATGGCCACACCGGCCAAGGGCGCGGAAACGCCTGCATCGATGAGGCGGTAGATGCCTACTTCCTGCGCGGAACCCTGCCGGCCGAAAACCTGCGCTGCACCGCCTAACCTTCAACGGTTAGTTGATGGTGGTAATGACCACCCCTGATATTGGTGAATAATTTCCCCATGCGTTTAGACCATGTTTCTTATGTGACTTCCCACGATCAACTAGCAGATACTGTGCAGCGCCTTGGTTCACGCCTTGGTTCTACATTTGTTGATGGCGGAATCCACCCACGCTTTGGCACACGTAACTTCACCGCCTCGCTTAAGAACGGTCAATACATCGAAGTTGTCTGCCCACTCGATCACCCATCAACAGAGTCAACTCCGTGGGGTAAGGCTGTTTCAACAATGGCTAACGAAGGCGGCGGATGGTTTACATGGGTCTTCTCAACTAAGGACATTGCACCGATTGCAGAGAAGTTCGGTCGCGATGCAGTTGAAGGTCACCGCACGCGTCCAGCTGGTTCTGATTTAAAGTGGAAGCAGATTGGCGTTAAGGAGATTACAGAAGAGCGTGAGCTCCCATTCTTTATCCAGTGGCTTACATCTGATCACCCATCACAAGATGGCGCACCACAATCAGAGATCGAGAAGATTGTTATTGCAGATAAGGATCAGCTTGCAGATTCTTGGTTTAAGGAAGAGATCCTTGCAGCCCTTGGCGATATTGCAATCGAGTGGGTTGATCCATCAACTAACGACGACCGCTCAGGGATAGTTGCAGTGCACCTTTCAACACCTAATGGTGTTGTAGTTCTCGACTAAGAAATAACCAGCTTAAGAGGTTTTAAATCAGCGGGAATTTCTACTTCGGCAGCGCTCGCTGAAATCAAAATTTCATTCTGAGTCTGGGAGACAGCAGGACCTGTTGGGCCAGTCAATACGACTAGGAGTTCTGTGTTATTCATGATGTCCACGATTCAATTCTAGAGGGTAGTAAAGCTTCCTGCGTACCCATTTAAAGCCTTCATGGCGAGTTATGGTTGCTATATCTATTGGCCCATCTACAACGTTGGCCCCTGGCGCAAACTTCGTAAAATTGACTGTCGCATCAGCTAGAAATGTTGCCAAATCAATCGCATCCTGAATAGGCATATCAGGTTGAATCAGCGGTACCTGAGTCTGAGCTGCGATTGCATGAGTGTAGGCAGCGACATCTGCTGGGTCCACCTTCAAATTAATGAGAGCTTGAGCGAGGTTTGCTGAGTAGCCATTCAAAATTCTGTTGATTAACTCTGGATGACCATGCCAAAAACATCCAGTGCCTCCACTTATTGGATCGTATGGATTATGGATGGTATTTAAGTTATGTGGCACTACATACGTTTCTGGCACAAGGGAGCCGGTAGAAAATCCAGCTATAAGCAAACCAAAGTCTTGTAACACGAGATCCGGATACAGATTTCGCTGACTGTTAATTACCTCTTGAAAGTACTCACTCACCTTTTTCGCGATTTCAAGAATTGAATAATTCGAATTGTCTACTTCCCAGGACTGGTGAGAAAGGGATTTTCCTTCTAAACGTAGTCGTAACTCTTTTAACCAAAATGCAAAGTTATGTCCTCCAAGCGATGCCAAACCCCAGAATGCAACACCTATAGGTAAATCTTTATGAAGGTTCATAATTTTGGTCCCATTCATATAGACATTGCTAACACTTGTACCCCCAGCAAGAGTGAGGGCGCTATCTGAAGCAATCACCAGACCATCGTTAACTTTTATACCAATAGAAATCGTCATATTTTCTCCTTTACCGGAAGATATATGTTGGCGGTGACAATTTAATTGGCAGAGAAATAGGGGTGCACCTAAATTAGCGGAAGCACGAAAGCCCCCTGCAATGCAGGAGGCTTAAGGCAATACCGTGTCCATTGCTGGCCTTCGGTGAGAACAATATAACTGAGCCGAGAAAGAAATTGTGAGAATCTATGGAACTACTTTCTGTACACAAAGACGCCACGCGATAGACTCTCCCCATGACACCTCAGACATGGCTACTCACAGGCGGCGCCGGCTATATCGGATCCCATGTCGCAGATGAGTTCCTTGCAAGCGGCAAAGATGTTGTCATCTATGACTCCCTCTACCAAGGTCTTGAGTCACGCATCGAATACCTACGTAAGAAGTACAAGAAAGAAATCCCACTTATTGTCGCCGATATCCGCGATACAGATACCTTTACCAAGACCCTCGAGCAATACAAGCCATATGGCATCGTCCACACCGCAGCCCTTAAGGCAGTCGGTGAATCAATGGAGAAGCCTGATGAGTATTTCGAGGTCAACTTCCACGCCACAACAAAGATGCTAGAGATCATCGCATCCCACAACATCCACAACTTCATCTTCTCTTCCACAGCAGCTGTCTATGGAGCGCCAGATCATTCAAACCCCATCAAGGAAGATGATGAGAAGAACCCAATCTCTCCCTATGGCGCATCAAAGCTTGCCGCTGAAGGTGAAGTAAATAAGTTCTTAGCCCTTCCAGGTAATCACGGAACATCCCTGCGCTTCTTCAATGTCGTGGGAACAGCAGCTCTAGAGCTACTCGATAACTCAGTAGAGAACCTTGTTCCAATCGTGATCAATAAGCTTAAAGACGGGCAGGCGCCTGTTATCTATGGCACCGATTACCCAACACCTGATGGAACTTGCATCCGTGACTATGTCGATGTCAGAGATATTGCTCGAGCTCACCTTGCTGCGGCGGATTCAACAGAAGCTCTGCCACTAGCTATGAATGTGGGCACTGGGCGAGGTGGATCTGTTCGCGAAGTGATCGAACTTGTTTGTGCTGCAGCAGGTAAACCAGAGGTTGTTGCAGAGGAAAAAGATCGCCGTGCAGGAGATCCGGCGTTCTTGTGTGCTGATGTTTCGTTAATCAAGCACGCAATCGGATTTAGCTCGAAGTATTCACTTGAGGCAAGTACAGAGAGTTTGTTTTAGGCTTGTATCCAACGCGCAATCAGCAATACGCCTATTAAGAACTGACCTAAAATACTGAAGTAAATACCAGGCATATAAGTGCGATTCAAATTGGCGTTCTCCTTCTCAAGACTCGAGAAGATATCTTCTTCAGGAATCTGTGTGGTAAGTAGGAAGTACTCTGCTGGATTTTCATTTCCTCGTGGTTCATTCTTAAGAAAATCACGAAGGCTTGCGCTTCCAGGCATATTGAATTTCTCTGAAACAATAACCCAGAGAAACAACATGATTGCTAGTAAAAGTGAAGATATGGCGGCAATCCCAATCAATCGTGCCCCATTGAACATAATAAAATCTTCGGGATTAGCCTGTGAAATTAGTGCAAGTTCTACCCCAAGAAAACCAATGAAGGTTACAGCGAGCTCTGAAAGTTGGAGATTCATAACTTCCCAACGCTCAACCATCCACATGGCAAAATCAGCATCATTTGGTCTGTCCGGTGTGCGTTTCATAGAGGCAACCATCCCACCACCTACCGACAACCTCAATACCCCACCCCACAAAGATCTGACCACCTGCCCCCATAAATCCTTCACCCCTCTGAGAGAATTTGCCACACAGACAATCGAGTTCCACATGGAGCAGATCAATGGCGAGTAAGCGCAGTTAGCTATCGCGCGAGTGGAACTTGGTGTCTCGCTCCAGGCGAACAAGTTTAAATCTCCGAAAAAGCATACGACTGAAATTTGATATGAAAAATATAGGCGAGACAGTTATCTCAGAAGGAAGCATGAAAGATTTTCAAATTAAATTATGCGCTCAAATAAATCTTCAGGTAATTCTCGACTGTGACCCCACACAATCAGCACATTTTCGGGGTGAGTTAGAGGTTTCTCCTTAAAGACTTCTGCATCATGAGGTAACACACGAAGGAATTCTTCCGCACTCATTGAATCTGAACCTACTTCATGAATATAGTTGAAAATAACATAACCCTTGGTGGCATTTGAAATAATGCCCTTCATATAAATATCTTGAATATTACGTGCCAATTCAGAGAAGGCGTAGTTACTTATTACTAAGTCACTAACTAGCTTGATATCTATTGGCGCAATTTGAACTTTTTTCGCCGCATCCGAATTAAACTTGACGAGATTTTTCATGGCCAACTTTGCAGGCCACTCCAGGTCAATCAATTCGTACTTGGCTATATCAGAGAGATTTAATACATGCTGAGCTTGACCTCCGAACCCAACTCCAATTTCTGAAATTCGCAAACCGTCTAAACTGCCAAAAAGCGTAAAGAGATCTTGAGATACTTTTGCATAGCGAATGTGGGTTGGAGAAATTCGACCCAATTTTGGATACCAGAATTTAGCTGGAAGCCCGCCATCCTTATCTGAAATTTCCCGCAAAGAGTTCATAATTAGTTTATTAGTGTGAATTTGCGACAAATATGCCAATCCCAGCGGGTAGTCACAATGCTCCAAGATTTGCCTGTAATCTTCACAACTCTTATATTTCAAATATACAGAGTCATTTTCGACTGCGGCTTTACACACTTCCACGTATTTAGTTCCGTCACTAAGGCTCGTGCTTCCCGAGATCATGGAAGTGTTTTGCGAAGCCCACCTCCATCGCCGCAGTCGGTTTCTTGCCGAGTCAATGAGGAAAATTGGCCCGAAATTAACAACTAGCTTGGCCCGACGGATTAGATTCCTGGTCATAGAGGGAAGCATACCGAGTGTATGAAAATTTTAATGTGAATTAACTTCATTTAATTGGCGTTTAAATGTACGAAGCCAAGAACTTTAATAGTCTGCCTTAAGCCCAGATACCACTAAAGTTGAGGAGTGGAAAATACAAGACCTCATTTAAAGAAACGTCGCGATATTCAAATTTTGCGGGGAATTTCAGTATTGGCTGTCGTATTTTTTCACGTTGGAATGCCACATATGGATAAGGGCTATCTCGGCGTAGATACTTTTTTGTAATTTCCGGGTTCGTAATGATGCCTCGAATCGTGAGCATTTTTCAAAATGGACGCGATCAATTAGGAAAGAATCTTTCAACTTTCTACAAGAGAAGGATTACAAGACTCTCTCCAACTACAAGTGCCACGACCGCCATAGCTATTCCGATTCTAATGATTTTAGGCTCCCCTGGTGACTTTTGGCGAATAATAAAACAAGGCATATTCACCACGCTATTCGCGGGAAATTTGGGTGCCTATAGATATTCAGGAAACTCGTATTTTATCCCTCATCCAAATCCACTTGTGCACACTTGGAGTTTGGCTACTGAGGAACAGATCTACATATTCATTCCATTTTTCATTAGCGCAATTTTTCTTGTCTGTAGAAAGAACTTCGCATTAAGGGTCATCGGCTTCTCAACAATTTTTAGTTTTCTGTTCGAATTTTTGCTCATTCATACAAATTTCTTGAAATTTCATGTGAATGCGCCAGAAAGCGTCGTGTTCTATTCACCGTTTACGAGACTCTGGCAGTTTTGCCTTGGATGTGCTTGTTTTGCTTATTCTGAATAAATAAGGCGACTGAGAATTCACTATATCTTAGCAGTCATGATAGCCCTTGCTTGGTATGCCAGAGCTGACCTACCGCAAAACTTATGGATTTGCTTGATAGTTGCATTATTGATTACACATCAAAAAAAGATATTCAATAATAGATACCTACATTGGATGGAAACACTAGGCGACAAATCGTATTCAATCTACCTCGTGCATATGCCTTTGATTTACTTGATTGACCAAAATTTTTTTATCGATACCGTTCCAGGATCGTTCAAGAATTATCTTAGAATATGTTGCGATTTACTGGGAACCCTTGCGTTCGGGTTGTTAATGTATTACAAGATTGAAAATCGATACAGGAATAGATTTCAAAGAAAGTCGCCGATCAAAATCCTCGCAATACTCAGTTTCTTTCCAGGTGTTTCAATCCTCATTTGTGTACTTGTATTTACAACTTTGCTTCCAGACTATGGAAATAATAGAGATTTACTGGGAATACGCGGAGACAGCGCCGCAAAAAAGCAAGATTGTATAAATTCTGGCCTAATTATTGATAAATGTACGTGGCATCAGAGCGGTCAAGGAAGAGTACTGCTGGTCGGTGACTCTCAAGCGTGGAGCTACTCGGATGGCGTATTGGCGGCAACAAAGCAACTAAATTTAGGTCTGACAATTTCAAGTATGGATCACTGCTTATTTATTGGAAATCCAAATAGTTTTCTAATTGATTCAAAGTTACCCACATGCTCAAAATGGCAAGTTGATGTTCTAAATTACCTAAAGGAAACAAAACCTGACGTAGTAATTATCGCGAATAGAGGAGATGGCTGGATTAAACCAGGATTTGGAGAGCCGATAGATTCAAAGGGAAGAATCGTGATTGATTCAGATTTACTCTTAGCAGAGTATAAAAAAACATGACCAAAATAGTAGACACGATTAAGGATTTTGGGTCGTCAATAATCCTGATTTCGGAGTCACCATGGACTCCCGATGTTTATGACTCCAATTTACTCCGCCATTTCACGGTTAATTTGAGCAAAGGTTTTCAAAGGTCCCAGGCTGAAAAGGGCAGAAAAACGCTAATTAGGTTCTATCAGAGCTTCGCAACTGACGCCCAAGTGCGGATTTACGATCCTTACTTGGTTCTATGCCCTAATACGATGTGCAAATACTTTAGTTCAGGTCACCGTCTCTATTGGAACCACGACCACATTGATGTTTTTGCCTCAAAAATGCTGGCTTCAGGTTTGAAGAGCGTCATTTCTAATCTGCAATCAGATGCACTTAAGTAGTTGAAATATAGAGTGCTATATACTTTGAATAATCGAGGGGAAGTGGGCAATTTTGAGAATTTTAGTTACAGGTGGCGCTGGATTTCTTGGCTCGCATTTATGTGAGCGCCTCATTCTGTTAGGTCATGAAGTTATTGCTTTGGATAACTTGTACACAGGGGAGAAGAAAAAGCTCACCGATGTCATTTCCCATCCCAATTTTGAATTCATTCGCCAGGATGTAACTTCTCCTCTCAATTTTGAAGTTGATGCAATCATGAACTTAGCCTGCCCGGCTTCGCCTGTTCATTATCAAAAGTTCCCTGTTCAAACAATTAAAACTAGTGTTCTTGGTGCGATCAACGTTTTAGATCTTGCAAATCGACTTAAGGTACCGGTTTTTCAAGCTTCTACTAGTGAAGTGTATGGAGATCCATCTGTTTCGCCACAAGTCGAGTCATACTGGGGAAATGTGAATCCAATTGGAATACGAGCCTGCTATGACGAAGGTAAGCGTTCTGCAGAGACTTTATTTTTCGATTTTCACCGTCAATATGGAACTGAAATTAAAGTAGCGAGAATTTTTAACACCTACGGACCACGTATGAGTTTGACCGATGGGCGCGTAGTCAGCAATTTTATAGTTCAAGCACTCAAGAATGAGTCGATTACTATTTACGGTGATGGAAGCCAAACAAGATCGTTTTGCTATGTCTCAGATCTGATTGACGGATTCGTCAAATTAATGTTTTCTGATTCTTCAGTTACAGGACCTATTAATTTAGGAAACCCAACTGAGTTCACGATGTTGGAACTTGCTCAGAATGTAATAGAACTTACAGGGTCAAAATCTAAGATTACATTTCATGACTTACCTCAAGATGACCCAAAACAGCGCAAACCAGACACTTCAAAGGCTAAATCGGTACTCGATTGGGAACCAAAAATTGATTTGCTAGACGGATTGCAGCGGACAATTGAGGAGTTCAAAACTCGCGTAAAATGAAAATTCAATCTGCGGGGCGACTAGGCAATAACCTGTTTATTTGGGCCTACGCGTATGGATTCTCGATTAAATCGGATAAAAGAGTTTCAATTTTTTGGGACAAGTACCACAGCGAAATTGGGGCAGAGGAACTCGAAACTGCAAACTTTCTTGAATCCAAGTACGTGCACTTCAGTCAATCCAACCTCCTAGGTGCAGTTTTAAAGTTCCTTGATTGGATTAGAAGATTTGCTAGATGGCCGTACGCATGCTTTTGTTTTGCACTTCGCATAGGTACAGAAGGAGAAGGAACACTCCATCGACGGAGCATTATCCGAGGGTACTTTCAGGAATCAAAATTTGTCTTAGCTAATGAATCTTCAATAAACATGATGCTATCAAATGCATTAGATAAAGTTGAAAATAAGAGTCTTTTCTTGAAAGAATTCAAAACGAAATTTCCTGAATATCAAGTCATACACCTGAGACTTGGGGATTATGTAGGGTCAAGTTTTGGAGTTATCGATTCAGCATCCTATAAACGACTTCTTGATCCCGAATTACCAATAGTCATATGTACAAATGGCGCTAAGACAGAGATAAGTGAATTCTTAGGCTTTCAAGCAGATTACGTCATATCACCGGAAGAATCGACAGCTTGGGAAACCTTAGTAATATTTACAAATGCCACAAGATTTATTGGCGTGAACTCAACACTATCTTGGTGGGGCGCTTTTTTAGTCTCACGCAGAGGTTTTCCAGCGTACTTACCGCAGCATTGGAACCTCAATATGCAGAGTGATTTCGCCAATAAATTGAACATAAATGGAGTGAGTGCATACGAAAACGCCTTCTTACAAAATCTTTAAGAAAGAAATCTCTCTGTGATTGACGTGGCTGAGTCACTTTGAGATATGACACTTTTTCTGATGCGCATAAATTTAAAAGTTCTCATCCAACCCAATGCCATGAATAGTGCATCTGTACTTAAAATAACTGGATTATTGAACTGTTGAGATGCCATCGCAAACCTTCTCGACACTATATATCCATGCGCTCCAGGCCGAATGTCATTGCAAACAAAACTAAATGGAACGTTATCTTGCTCCATAACAAGTAGCCTATCTCCAAACCAAGACTTAGGAATTAACCCCATTGAAGTCAATTTATTTAGTAATTTCAATGCAAGATCGACCGTTGACTTGAGTTTAATTTCTATCAAATCAAGTGGAGTAGTTATCAGGTAACCAACTTGTAGGAAATCGCATCCGAGTGTCTGGAATCTGTCTAAAGTGGTTTTGGACCACGACGGACTTAAAATGAAATCATCTTCAAGAATGAGTCCATATTCATCGTTACTAGCCAAGAAGAGTCTCATTGCTCGTTGATGCGATCCCCAAGTGGCATTGACAGCCAATGTTGTAAATTCCGATGAGGAGACCTCATTAGTGGACACAGCAGGAACTCGGACTAAAGGGAGAGCTAAGTTCTTTTCCTGTGCAAGGACGGAATTCCATCGATCCGACCTTGAATCCAAGTTAATGACATAAGCTTTCATGGAGTAATTATGCATTAAGATTAGATATGACGTTACGAGGTTTTGTTCGCTTCCCTGTTAGATTACTTCGTAGGACTGCTCGTAATCTGATAACCCAACTTCAGTCATATAAGTATCAATTGCTAAAAAACTCAAATAGTTCAGATTTTGAGCTTGTTGCAAACTTACTAGTCGTCAAGAAACCTATTTATGCCAAAATAGCAAAAATATGCTTGGAAAGCTTCTTTTTCCATAATCGGAAATGTAAAGCCGTGATACACGTAGACAATTTTACAGAAATTGTAGTCAAGAAGTCTTTAAAGCGTTTAATCAAAAAAGGTGTAGTCAAAGTCGAACGCGTGAATTCAGATTCGTCAACATGGCAGGAACTAAAACTAGATCTTGTGCTTTCCATGCAGGCGGAAAATGAGTTCTTTATGGATGCAGATTTACGTTGGAACGGAAAAATACCGCCACTTAAGGACATCACATATTTTGTTAAAGAATTTGATTTTTCAGATCGAGAGCCATATCGGGATTTATCTAGAAACCCTCATTGGAATTTTGGCAATGAAATTTCAATGAAAAATACATCATTCATATATTGGGGGGGTTATCAAACAACCAATCTTGATTCAGAATTAATTCGTGATGTCATGGATTCGATCAATCAAATTTGCAACTTTGAAGTTTACTTCGCCGAGTATAAAGACTCACTCCTGCGAATCAGTGAGCAGATTGCATTAAGCGTACTAGCAGACAAACTTGAACTTGAGATTAATTATTTGAAAGCTGAAGACGGATTCCGCGACGGTTCCTTTGTTGAATCCAGCTATTTTGGAGCAACAGGATCTGCATTTTAATTTATAGGAACTAGCTTTTTGATACCTTAACCGCCGCTCTGATTTTTTCTGCCCAGTAGGGCATCCACAGAACAGGCAAATCCTTTGGTTTAATCTTCAATGGTTCTTTCTGTACTATCAGATTGATTTCAGAAGGATCCCAAGATGTCACAAGTTGGAAAGGTATCCCTTGCGAGACCATCGACGTGCTCCATGAATCACTGTAAACAATTGGAGTAATTCCTCGATAGAGCGACTCCCAGTGTCTGTGAGTGTCTACTCCATTTCCGCGTACTGCAGCTATGAACCTATATTGGCGCGCTATCCAAGCGTATTTAATAGGAGAAATCCGACGAGATTCAAGAAAATTCCAAACTTGGCCAGATTTTGAAAACATATTCGCGACTTCTAAACGAGTGTGGTGAGTCTTCCCAAAAGGTCCGAACAACACTCTATTGCCTGCCTTGCGACTCATTCGCCACAAAAGTCGCGGATTTCCATTAACTCCCCACCTCAAATTTTCAAGACCGATGGGAATGGAATTAATGAATGTTCCATCTGAAATGAATGAATTTTGTAGAAATAGAGAAGTAACCGACGAAGGCATATTCTCTGGCAATTTGTGGAACTCATAGTCACTATTTCCGCAAATGATCACTGAAGCAGTCATAGATCTTCCATGCAAGGAGAGCATCTCCGACAAATCTTCACTTCTACAGAAAATAGTCGCTGCATTCTCGATTGGAATCCGTTGACGTCTAAAAGATCGGAATTTGGGTGGTTTATAGACAAAATCCGCCAAATCGGCGAAGGCATCACCAGATATATATGGAAAAGAATTGCGTCTCCATCTAATTATTCGACGCAAGTATACTTTTGCCACATAAAATCTTGAAGGTCTCTCAGCTTCCACTTCGCAAGGATACTATTGCTCATGCTTATTTCCATAAGAGAACAGTCACTCGTGTGGGGTGTTCGTCCCAAAGGAATCATCCATGTAGGTGGCCATTTAGGGGAAGAGAATTCAGAATACAAGTCGAACAGTTGGGGTCAAGTTATCTGGATAGAAGCTCAACCAGCTTTAGCAGCTCGCTTAAAAGGAGTAACATCAGAGCTTGGCGATCGGGTCATTCAAGCGGCCATATGGGATTCTTCGGGCGAAGAATTAACCCTTCACGTTTCATCAAATTCGGAATCAACATCACTTCTTGAATTCGGTACACACTCAAAAGTTCATCCCGAAATTCATTTTTCGGCAGAAATACCTGTAAAAACAGTGACATTAGATGATTTGAATCTACCCGAAAATCATGACTACTTAGCATTAGACATTCAAGGTGTTGAACTTAGAGCGCTAAAAGGATTTAAAAACGGGCTACAGAATATAAATTGGATATGCACAGAAATCAACAAGAAGGAAGTTTACAAAGGCTGCGCATTGATGGATGAAATGGATCGATTCCTGGATGAATATGGATTCACAAGAAAAGTTACCAGGTTAACGCCATTTGGCTGGGGCGATGCTTTGTACATTAGACGCAGCCACATTCCGCACTTGGGAGTCCAGGCAACATTTAAGCTTCCAGGCTTCTACATATCTTACGTGTGGCTTCAGGTGAAAAGTTACCTACGGGCGATCCAAAGAAAGTTTCTTTTTCAAAGAACCGAGCAAAAAGCGAGCCCTCTTCAAGATAAGTAAAAGATACCAATTTGAAAATGAAGAGTTTCTTAACGTGGATTTGACGGGTTTAAGATTTCTCAATAATCTCAACATTAACCGCTTGTTTGATAAACCAACAACATAATTTAAGTGAAAAATATATGGTTCCGGCGCTGCTAGTCCCGGAAAAACGGGCTTCGTTGAATAAAGGTTCAACATTCGACCTACAGGGAAATACATATGAGGCAGTTCTCTTATCGAATTCGGCCTCGATAAGTTGTGGTATTGACTAGTAACTATTTCATCATCACCTACGAACTTGTTAGAAAGATATTCATCGGTGTGCAATTTTCGGCAACTATGAATGAAATTGACTGTTTCTAGATTATTTCGCATTGCTGCGAATCCCATACATAGCAATTCTTGTCCAACTTTTTCAGTGAAACCCTGCACTAAGAAATTTAACTCAGGACATTCTTGGAACGCGTCAAGCACATATGTGCCGGCATCCCTAAGCCAAATGACATCAATGTCTGAATAAATAAGGAAATCAAACTGGGGGAGTAATAATTCGAAAAGCGCCCATTTGAGTTGCACTATTCGATAGAACTCGGAAGTCGAGAAATCCATGTACTGAACAGGAACTTCCTTAGACGTGAAATTATTAGATAAATCAACCGCATGTACGCGATCATTGATTAACAAATCTTGAATATCAGATATGCGTGTATAGCCTATATATATGTCTAAGGAGGACTCAGAAAGTGCCGATTTCACCGCTAAGAGAGGCAATTCCTCGATTTCGTTAATTGCTAAAAAACAGATGGCACCCTTTAAAGACATGGCACTACTGTATCGTTGAACCATGCCAGGTGTAAGCACAACTAGTTCTAGACCTATGCTCACCGCGATTATTCCTCTCGGCGGTAAAGCACCTTCTTTGCACGTTTTAATGTTGTGGCTCTCTGCTGAAATACTAAGCACCCTGAAAGTGATTATAGTTTTTGACTGTCTAAAACCGGAGACTTCACAAGAATTCCGTCAAACTCTAAGAAAGCTGGAATCGTCAAATCTTGAAATTCTCGAATCATCATCTAAAAACCCTGGTGGTGCGCGCAATGTTGGAATTGAGAAAGTCACTACAGAGTGGGTAGCGTTTTGGGATTCAGACGACATCCCAAATGCAAGAAGAGCACTTGAAATAGTAGCTTCACATGCAAATGGGAAGACCATCATTAGGGGTGGTTACGGAACCAGAAACATTATTACTGGAGCTACACAAGAATTTACCGACCGAACACAACAGATTCAATTGTCTGAATTATTCACCGCTGGCCCAGGTTTGTGGCGATATATATTCAAGACTGACTCCATAACCGACGTGAAATTTCCGGAAATATCTATGGCTGAAGATCAAATCTTCCTGCTTCGGGCATTATCTTCTACGAGAACAATCGAATTTGTATCGCAGAATCTATATACATATTTAACAAACAATGTAAACCAACTTACAAATAACAAGAAGAAGATTATGAGTTTAGATAACGCATTTGATTTTGTTTTGGATGAATTTAGGTCGGAAAGTAGTGAAACATCTGACGCCTTCGAAACCGTAGCTGCCAGAATCTTAGTAACTAGCCGTTTATATCTGCCTACGTTAATGAAGAACATAATGAAATTCTTCTTTACAAAGAAGATCACATTAAGTACTAAAAAGAGAATTGCCAAAAGAATTTTGAACAAAATTAAATGGCAGGTGGTTAAACCTTGAAAAATTCCCGATTCGTACTCACTGGTGGTCTTGGAAATCAACTATTTCAATTTGCAGCTGCTTTGAGCCACAGTGAAGCAAACGTTACAAAAGTGGAACTTGAGACTCGACTGGGAAAACCAAGAACTACGGAAGGAGTCCCAGATCTCTTAGAATTTCGTATTCCAAATGCTACGTTGCATAATTCCTGGTCATCAGTAATCAATAGAGCACTCGGTTACTCGCTAAGAATTTCTTTAAAAACCAGCAATTCATTTCAAATCAAAATTCTTAAGATGTGCAAGAAATTGGCCATCTCGGCGTTATCTTCTCTTCTTATTCACAACTTGGTAAGAGTAATTTCACCTTCAAATTTAGGATTTGATTCAAGTTTTAATATTGCCAAGAAAGGGGCTCTAGTAATTGGTTACTTTCAGTCGTATAGATTTTTCAATCACCGGCCTGAATGTGTTGAAGTACTAAGAAATCTGGAATTAGCAGGCGGTGACCCAGTCGAACTTCGTGACTTACGGTCCCTTGCGAGTATTGAAAAACCCCTAGTGGTGCACATAAGACGAGGTGATTATCGTCTTGAGGACAATTTCGGATTACTTTCGGCCGACTACTACAGCCAAGTTATTCCTACTCTTTTCGCCAGTGGCAAATACGGCAAAATTTGGTTATTTAGCGATGATTTAGAAAGTGCAGTTAAATGCATTCCAAGCGAATTAGTAGACAAGGTTCGCCCGATTGAGGAAATTGATAAATCCCCTGCCGCTACGCTCCAAGCAATGCGCCTGGGATATGGCTACGTAATCGCCAATTCATCATTTAGTTGGTGGGGAGCTTTCTTAAGTATCCAAGAAGGCACCGAAATACATGCCCCGAAACCTTGGTTTAAAGGCATGGAAGAACCACGTGATTTACTTCCACCATCCTGGACTTGCCACCAAAGTATCTGGGAATAGATACAAATAGCCTAGAATCATTCAATGCAAAGTGCGTGGAAAAAGATGTTAAGCAGTACCTTCGGCGAAAGCTTCCGCATTTTTTCAAAGCAAGATCGAAGAAAAATTCGATTGGTAGTTGCGATTCAGGTTATTGTGGGATTGCTGGATTTGGTTGGCGTTGCACTTATTGGCGTTATCGGCGCACTTGCAATAACGGGAATCCAATCTAGTTCTCCTGGAAATCGAGTTTCTTCTCTCCTGAGAATTTTACATCTTCAATCATTTACTTTTCAAACACAGACCGTCATCTTGGGAATTTCGGCAACATTAATTCTTGTTGCGCGAACTATTATTTCGGTGACACTCACAAGAAAATCTTTGCTGTTCATATCAAGAAGGTCCGCTGTTATCTCTCAAGAAATTGTAAGGAATCTTTTCGCCCAAGATATGCCGTCATTGCAGAGGTTTCCAGTTCAGCAGACTATGTATTCAATATCGAATGGAATAACGGCTATTACATTAGGTGTGGTCGGTAATACCGTAAATCTAATCGCAGACACCGCCTTACTCGCAATCATGAGTACCGGGCTTTTTGTTTTCGACGTTCAAATAGCAATTTTCAGTTTGATCTTCTTCGGAAGCATTGCCGCCGTACTTTATAAAGTAATGCAAACACAGGCTCGCGTGTTAGGGCAAAAAGAAGCAGAAATAAGCATAAACACAAATCAGCTCTTGTTTGAATCTCTCAATTCTTACCGTGAAATCTATGTAAAAGGGCTAAGAAAAAGTTATGCCGATCGGATATCTGAGAATAAGTTTGAGCTATCCACCATTCTTGCAAAAATGAGCTTCCTACCGAGTGTAAGCAAGTATGTAATTGAAAGCTCTATCATTGTTGGAGCATTACTTGTTTCGACTTTTCAATTTATGCAATATGACGCAAAGCATTCCATAGCGACTTTGACTGTATTTCTGGCAGCGGGAAGTCGAATTTCGCCTGCGGTTTTGCGTGTGCAACAAGGATTAATCAGCATCAAGAACAATTTGGGCGGAGCTCAGACCACACTTAAGCTCATTCGAAATTTAAAATCTGGAGATTTACCAAATATTGGGTCAAAGCCCGTGTTCAACCATCCGAATTTCGAGCCTGACGTGTCTCTAAAAGGTGTGGAGTTTCAATATCACTCAGGGGATACTTTCCAAATCGGACCAATAGACCTGTCGATAAATGCAGGAGAAGTAATCGCAATAGTTGGCGCTTCTGGATCAGGCAAAACAACGCTTGCTGACTTGATTCTTGGTGCGATTAAGCCAACAAAAGGTCAAATTTCAATTTCTGGAAGCGAACCTTCTTCTTGTATTTACGATAATCCAGGCGCAATTGCTTACGTCCCACAAGATATTCAGATATTTAAGGGTGACGTTATTTCAAACATCGCATTCGGTTATGAAAAGGATTTATCCACTCTGCCAGAAATAAACAGGGCTCTAAGTATTGCGCAATTAACCGAGGTTATTTCAGGTCTGCCTGAGGGCTTAGAAACGGAACTTGGAGATAAAGGATTCAGACTTAGTGGTGGTCAAAGACAGAGACTTGGAATTGCTAGAGCTATGTTTACTTCTCCAAAACTTATTGTCTTAGACGAAGCGACATCCGCACTAGACGGTAAGACGGAAGATGAAATCTCTACGGCAATTAGTAAACTCAAAGGTCAGACGACAGTGATTCTTATTGCTCATAGACTTGCGTCAGTTCGCGACGCAGATTCTGTTATTTACATGTCCAACGGAAAAATTTTGGCCAAGGGTTCATTTGAAGAAATCAAATCTTCTGTTCCAGATTTCGCAGAACAAGCAAAATTGATGGGGCTGTAATTGATCGTTTCAATTGATTCCCTAGAACAACTCCAACAACTAATAAATGCCGAAAATGCCGTTTATTTTAGACTTACCGGAGGACTCGGCAATCAACTTTTTGGCTTAAGCGAAGCTCACCAGATTCACCAAAGCACCAATAAACGGATTTTGATAGATTTGGGCGCCATAGAGCACACTCACAATAAGAGGCCTGATTGGATGAACTGGGCTAGAACGCAAAAGTGGATGAAACTAATTCAGGTCCCCCTCGAAATTAGCTCCAACCTGCAACTTGTAAACATAGGATCAACTGACGGCCAAATAGACTTTAGCACCCAAAGTCTTTTTACCGGCTGGCGATTTTCGACGGCTCGAGTAAGGAAGTCTGGTTTGTTTAAAGAAGGTCAATTTCCCTTTGGTGGCGATTTGACGGAAAAACATCGGACCGCGTTGCACCTCAGAGTAGGTGATTATGTAACCTCTAAGGGTATCGGCGTATTGGATTTCGAATATTTTGATAAGGCGATGGAGATCATTGGGAAAGAAAAATCAACAACAGTCTTTTCAGATGATAATTTTGCAGCGGATCTGCTTGTAAAAAAACTTAATTTAAAGAATGCAGAAATTAGTAATGAAACTGGCCCATTAAGCATCCTTTCTCAAATCGCTCGTTCGACATATATTGTCGCCTCAAACTCGACGCTTTCTTGGTGGGGAATTTACTTTTCAAAAGCTGAGGAAATCGTCTGTCCCAAGCCGTTCTATTTGCAGGAGTGGAACTTCGACAAGGATGCAAAATTTTCCAATGTTGTTTACCTTAACCGCTTTAAGAACAAATTTCAGTGGGCAGTCACTTGGTTACTATGGAGAATGCGTTCAATTCATTTCAGACACTAATAGCGTTTTCTCGCCGATAGTTACTATCTCTGAGCTCTTGGCCGAATCTTGGCTCAAAACCTCAGCAAGACTCTTTCCCTTTCCGCTTAGAACTTTGTGACGCGGAATTACGATTCTGCAATTGGCTTGAGTGGAAAGCAAGTAAGAGGCATAGGTTTGAAACTCGGATGCAGGAGAATCTTCACCAAACTTCCAGGCAGAATTAGCCCACTCAGACCAGCCAGCATCAAAGTCTTTGGAGTAGATTTCTCGGACAATTGATGGTTGCTGTAATTGAACGTGACTCACGAAGTTCAGGGCTGGTGGCGTGATACCCAAGAATTTTGAAATATGCACATTATAAGGAACATGAAAATCCTCAGTATTTACAAGAAGAATTTGAGTATTGTTCTTCAACCAGGAAAATGGAATATTCAAGAATGTGTCGGAATCAAGTATCAATACTGGATTATGAGCTGAATGTACGAACTTTGACTTTAAATATTGCTGCTTCATCCAGGATGTACGAGCACCAAACCTTTTTAATATTCTTTGGACTTCGTCACCCATACCAAACTGATCGTCAGTCAAGAATGTCAAGCCCTCGGAACCATTCATGACCGAACTTTGAGAAATAACTGATACTTTCAATATTTCGTCCCCATGAAGGGCCAACATGTGCTTGGCATTGGCAATCGCAAGCGGAAGATCGTGAGCGGAAGCTAATAGGAGAATTTCAAATTTTTCACTTTTACCTTGACAGGCTCCTTCAGTAGAGGTGCCATGTCGAAGTAGGTTTTCTGACGCAAGATTTACCTGACTATTTATGTCACTAAAAAGTAATTTTCGCCCTTGCCTAACTTTTCCTTTTAAGGAACGCATATTTAAATTCATGACAATATGCCGAGTGAGGATTGAACATTCGTTAAATAGTTTGTTAATTGAGGATTTTTAAGAAAAATAAGTAAATCGTCGACAGTCCCAAGGCCATGCACGCTATCTTCAACATTGCCAACATGTTCTGTCTCCACAGTTATACCCTTTTGAATCAGGTAGTTATAAGTGGGGGCGACGTAAAATTCACCGTTCGTTCTATCGTTATTTGAAATCATAACTTCAAGAGAATCAAAGAAGAGTTTGGCAGAACTCCAACCATAAATACCGACTGTCGCTTCGTCTGAAATTTCAACTTTCTCGATTACTTCTGTAACAGTGCCGTTGTCAGTGCGGCCGACATAGGACCACTTATTAGAGCTAGCTTTCATTGTGAGAATAAGACCATGTTCCCTTGAACTATTCCGAAGACGATTAAGAAATGGATTTAGAGAATTTGACACATACTGATCGGAGTTTGCAACGACAAGGGCCATATCCATATTGATTTTCCTTGCTGCGGCAGCAACGGTCATCGCTGGCCCTTCAGTCAGAGCTGGTACGTCAATAAAGTTAATTGAAACACCTAGCTTCTCAACTATTGGTGCTATTTCTTCTTGGATGTTTAAGCCAACTCTAGATACAACAATCAAAGTATCGCCCGGGATAAGTTGAAAATTTCCAATTACCCACTCAATCATGGGTAAACCGGCCACATCTATAAGAGGCTTGGGCGCCGTATATCCGTGATCAGCAAATCTAGAACCCAGCCCCGCAGCAGGAATTACGAGTTGAATATTCTTCATTCTAAAACCTTATCGTTCGGTAAACTAGGATACTTAATGCAAACAAGTGAGGCATCTGTAATTGCTTCAAAGTCGGCAAAGATCTCTGGGTCAATTTTAATAATTTCGCCTTCAGAGTAGGTATTTTCAGCTAACCTGATAGTGCCCGATACGACAATTGTTAATTCTGTTGCAACTAATTGCTTGTGTGAAGGTTCAACTTCACCTGACTTGAAGTACTTAACTGCAACTTCAACTTGATCTGATTTCATTAGAGAAGGTGAGAAATTACCTACAACCCAGCCCAATTTGAAATCACTCAACAGGAATTTCTCTATACCCGGCATAGTTATCCATTCTGCTCGAAGGAGCGTGAATACCCCTCTGGCTTAATAGGAAAGGGTATTACTCTCATGCCCCTAGTGATGCAGTAATTCATTGCTGGGGCAATGTAGAGCAAACCATTCTTTCTTACGTCATTTAATAAAGTCCAGTGGATACACTCCAATAAGAGTTGCTTAGAACTAAAAAAGTAGACCCCTGCGCAAGCTAAGTTTCCAACAACTTCTTTCTCGTGAATTTCTAGAACCTTTCCATCTACCTCACGAATATACGAAAGTTCTTCTGAATTGGATTCAATAACAGCCATGCCAACATCTGCTCTGGCTTCGGTCATGAACTCGATGAATTCCTCAACCCCCTCAGATATCGAGGCGTTTGTCGGGACCACAATGATATTTCCTGTGTCCGGGATCAGATCCATGACCATACCTAATGTGGCTAAAGCACCTTCGGTTCCTGGAAGAAACTTCAAATGACAATTTGAAGGTTTGCCGTAGGCGAATTCTGCAATCCGCGCTTCATGATTCAATGCGATGACGACATTACCGATTGAGCCGCAAAAATCTAGAGCCGCTTTGATTCGTACATTTGAGAATAAGGATTTTCCGTCCGACAGCCCCAGGTGCATATTTGAAGTATTTGCAAGGACAATTGAGGTTGAAGTCATGAGAAACTCAATTCAACTCAGTAATTCCGGGAGGTAGGTAGAAAGAAGTTGCATAGATACATCAGATGGATTCGCGACCCTAACAACGTGGCAACCTGCGCTTGTTGCCGCTTGGATTCCATATTCGCCATCCTCGATGACTAACACTTCCTCAGGATCTACGCCAAGTTCCTTGCAAACGAGGAGATAGCCTTCAGGATTTGGTTTTGGATTTGCAACATCTTGATTTGTAATTAGTGTGTCAATTTTCGCAAGCAATCCAGCATATTTGAGCATCGCTTCAGCAGTATCTCTGATGCTATTTGTATATACGCCAACTTTAAAATTTTTATGTCGAAGCCGATCAAGCAAAATTAAATGTTGAGTATTCGGAAAACACTTCTCTGCTGCGATTCTCAATGTTCGATCTTGCTTAGTATCTGAAATCGTCTGATGCAATTCCGCAGGTAGACTTTGATTCTCAGTCAGATAATTAAGTTTTTGCCTTGTCGATAATCCATTGAACTTCTCTAGATGTTCTTCATAACTGAAATGCAAACCAAATGTACGCAGAGCCTTATTTAGTGCTTCGAAGTGCCAATCGCGAGCATCAATAAGAACGCCATCCATGTCAAAAACGACAGCTTTAATCTTCACTGAAGTATCCCGAGGAACTCAATAGGTTTATCTGTGCAGATTGCAACATTTGGGTTCATTCCAGATATTTCTTTTGCAGCGATGTTCCATACATTCTCATGGTTTCTCGAGTGCAATTCTGGCGAGACGATTATTACAAAATGACTCTCTGATAATCTAGGTAAAATTTCCTTCTCAAGCCACCAGTCCGATTCAAAAGCATCTAACCAGATATATTTACATTTCCAAGAAAGTTCAGGTTCGTATTCGCTGACTCGTAAAGCGAGAGGTAAGCCAGCCTTTTTGTACTGGAGCATTTCAGGAATTGAACCATCGAAGGCGAATGAACCAGGGGCACTTAAAGACTCCGAGATACTACCTAAATCTCTTCGCAATAGTCCGTCACTCTTTATATTCAATGCTATAGGTGCATTTAGTCCATAAAGCGCTGAGAGTTCAACTTTGGATTCAGAAAATGCGTCATGTGCAACAATCAGATTAGACCCAGAGTCTCTAATATCAGTTTCAATTCCGAAACCACTAGAGGCAGCCGCTCCGAGAGAATAGAGAGAATTCTGGGCTTCGGTACTTCCCCAAAGGCCACGATGGCAGTAGATCCTCTTTCGGAGAGTCTCTTCATCGAATCCCATTGCTACAGAGTATCCCAATCATGAGTGCTGATTGAATAACAACATGAGGATTTACAATACTTTCATGTCCATCAGGCTTTTGAGAAGAATTTTGAAATCACTCGTACGGCGAGCGAATGCAATAAGAGTCGATATGACTTCAAAGTTGCTTGCGAACCTTAACTTGACCCTTCTGTTGGACTCGACTTTGGCAAGATATTATGAAAAAACATCCAACTTCATTAGCTGGGATATAACTCCACTTAGAGGAGTTAGAGATTTTAATTCAAAGACAAAAGACAATATTTACTTAAATCGAAAACTATCCGCAAATGATTCGATTCCCTTTTTGAATCCTTTCGGGGATGATTTAGCCATAGTGATTCAAGGTCAAATAATTGAACGCAACAACTTAACAAGGAAAATAGTTCAATATTATCTTGAGAACTTTAATCAAATTAAAATAATACTTTCCACTTGGGAAGACACGCCAAAGGACGTGCTATCAGAATTCGATGCTTTGCTAAGAAATCCACGTTTTGAAATAGTCTTAAGTACACCACCTCAGGCTCCTGGAGTTTTCAACATCAACAATCAAATTGTTTCCACTAAGCGAGGACTTGAACGCGCAGTAGAGGACGCTACTTATGCCATAAAAACTCGTACCGATCAGTTGCTCTCATCCCCGGCATTACTAAGAAATCTTTATTCACTTTGGCTCACATTCGGAGTCGGAGAAGGCGAGTCAAAAATTGTAGTATCAAGTCTCAATACTTTTGGCTTTAGATTTTATGGTGCATCCGATATGTTTCAATTCAGCAAGACGAAAACGCTGTTACATTATTGGGAACAACCCCTGGATTATCGCCCGGCATCTGAACTCACTCAGCACTCTACTTCCATGAGAACTGAAGGCAAGAAAAGAGTTGCAGAGGTGTATTTAAATAGTAATTACTTCAAGAAAATCAAAGGCGCAGAACCTACATTTTCTTGGATTGAAAACCTCGAATTTATTCGCGATTACTTTGTAGTTATTGATCAACAGGCACTAGGGCAAATTTGGGCGAAGAATACGAATCTCTCAAATCGATGGGAATCCGGATTATTCCCAAACAAGTATTATGAATTTTCACATCTAGATTGGGTTGGAATGTGCAACTCATTCAATCAATGGATTGATTTTGATTCATTACTTGAATCCGAGGATTTCTTCCTAAATGGCTAAACCTCGCCTTGCGGTTTTGATATCGGGAAGTTTTCGTAATTTTAACGAAACGTGGCCTATCAATAGTGCATACTTGAAAAAATTAGGAATTGAGTATGATGTTTTTTTTCATACTTGGGAAGATAATCCGAGTTTAGATATTGATGTCTTAGATAATATCTTTAACAATAGATTCTTTTTCTCACTTCGAATGAAGAAATTTAGGCCGTTTATTGAAGTACTTAGCCATCAATATATAGCGCGTGAATATGGATTTCATTTCATACAAGTAGAGAAATTTGATGAAAATAAAATCTCACAAGAATTTAGTTTAGCAAATCCAAAAGACAACATTCTTTATAAGTCTCAACTGAATTCTTGCGGAATGTATCTCGGTATAGATGCCGTATATCAACAAATTAAAATTAATAAAATTTATACTAATTTCTTAAGACTCAGAACTGACTTTCTTCTGGATCCTGATTCCCTTTCACAGTTGTTAAAACACGATTTAGTATTCTATGGACAGTTACTTCCTACACCAGAAGGCCCTATCGGTGACCAATGTTATGGAGGCAGAATTGAAGAATCTGAGTTCATCCTCAAGACTCTCGATCAACTAAGGCTCATAACGACCGATAATGCTTGGAAATCGACACACCCAGTAGTTCTTGCAGAGAATGTAATTCGAAAGAAGTTGGCACCATTACGGAGTTCAATTGACATTCTGTACCTAGATGGAAGAGGCGCAATTGCTCGTCCGAAATTGGAGCGGGTTGAAAAACCGCTCAACATCACGGACTTGCGCCGAATCATCAGCCACAACGCCAGAGTGCTGACCACCAAATTAAAGCGATTACATCTTGGCTAGTCCGTATTGTCCGTTTTGTCCCTTCTCCGCGACAATATATGGTTGGATTCGTAGAAGGCTATAGATAGGGCGACGGTTCTATCCGCTTCACAAAACCGGTCGAAGAAGGATCCAATAAAGTGGCATTTAAGAAGTCTGCAGCTCCTGCAGGTCCCCGCGTGTGGACTGTTGCAGAGCTCGGTGCTTTCTACACAGAGCACCGCTCAGAGCTTCTTGCCCATGCAAACCGAGTTCTCAAGGATTCAGCTAAGGCAGAAGAGATTACCCAAGACTCTCTTATTAAGTTTATGTTGGCAGCTCCCGAGCTTGAGTCAACAGATCATGCTCTCTCTTACCTCCACCGCACCATTGAAAACCTCTGCATCGACTTCTTCCGCATGGAAGGCCGTCGCCCTAACCTCGTCGTGATCGATGATGCCCAGGCTGAAGTTGAAGCTGCATGGCAGGTTTCAGGCGATCACTCAGCAGCGCTTTCTGCAGCTGAAGATGCAGCAATCATTCGTCAGGCTTTGGCAATGCTTTCACCCGCAGAGCGCGCAGCGCTTGTTATGTGGGAGATGGAAGGCCGCTCAACAGAGGAAATCGCAGCTGAGCTTGGTATCAAGGAGACTGCGGTTCGCCACACTGTCTCTCGCGCTCGCACCAGCCTTCGACGAGTCCTTTCAGAGCTCGTTATCGATGAAGAGCGTGGCCTTACCGCTCTCGACATGCTTTCAACTACATATAAGAAGGCAGCTGACCTAGCTGCAAAGTCCTCGAAGGTCGCTTTATCCTTACTATTGGTCGTAACAGCCTTCCTTGGTTTTAACTCCATGACCGGAAATGAAGGATCTGTCCTTCCAGCGGTCCAGCAGGAAGGCCAGGCAGCTCCTTCTGCTTCAGCTACCGCTGAGGCATCAGAGTCTGCCACCCCAGCTCCCTCAGTTTCCGTCTCATCAGCTGCCAAGAAGTCAGATCAGATGACTTCAGGCGTCTATATCAAGGGAAGCAAGGTTTCCTTCCCTGGCCTAGACGCTGAAGGCAATCCAACAGGTTTCACCGTCGCAGGTGAGAACGGTCTCGGAAAGGTCTTCGTTAGCAATAACCGACCAGTCGCGACCGAGCAAGGCACAATTTTGGCTACCCAGGCCGTCACTTCTAAGGGTGGACCAAATGTGATGATCGACCAGAGCATCACAGTCGACGGCAACGGCACAAAGTATGAGGTCGGCTATGTCGCCCTCGGAATCAACAAGCAGTGGGCGGTAGCAAATGCCGACGCCACAGGCGTGGATTTTGAGCGAATGTCCAATGGCCAGTACCTTATGACCGTTACAATTTCCCTAACCTCAACTCCTACTTCAGAGTTGGCCAACCCGGTCGGAGACCGTGGCTACGATGTGGCAGGCGCACCTAAGACGATCACAACTCGTCTCTTGCTCAATGCGAGCAAGACCCAAATTTTGGCTCAGGCAATTTATTTGAATGGGTCTGCAGTAAAGGCAAAGGGCTGATCACGTGTTACGTCAGCTAACAAATAAGTTTCTTCACCGCGTCCGGATACACGGTGGAGAATTTGATTCATCAGCACGTGCGATGAATCGAGCCGAAGAGAGCAATCTCTTCAAAGCCGGCTCTTGGAAATTCCAGGGGTCGACATTCGAAAGGAAACAAATGTCTACAACAATTAAGCGCGTTGCGCTTGTTGCAGTTGCAGCTTTGGGTCTTGGTGTTCTTTCTGTTGCTCCTTCACAGGCGTACTCACAGTCAGACTCACTCACACTCTCAGCAGCTACTGCAACACAGCTAACTTCTGAAACAGCTACAGCTACTTCAGCAGTTGCAACACTTACATACCTCGCTGATTCAGCAGCTGACTCAATGACAGTAACAGCATCGTTGGTTTCTGCACCAGCAGGAAACGTTGCACTACCGTACATCCTCTTGTCTGAAACTACTTCAGCACAGGCTCGCCTTACAGCTGGCGGAGCAAACATTGCACTAGGCAGCACAACAGGTACAGCAGCTAACACTCCTGTATTCGTTGTTCCATCAGGAACACCACCTGTTAACGCAGTTGCTAAGTTCAAGGTATTCATCAACGCTCCAACAGTTGTTGGTACATACGTTGTTAAGTTGACACCTGCCGTTTCTGGCGTTGGATCACTCAACGCAGCAGCTCAGACACTTACAATCACAGTTACACAGAACGCTGCTACAGATACAGTTGTATCTTCAGCAACTTCAATTATCAACGCTGGTGAAACAGCTTCAGCAACAGCTGATGTAACAGTCACAGCTTCAAAGTCAGCATCTACGACTGTTGCAGCAGCAACAATCAAGATCGCTACTTCAAACGCAGCTGGTGTTGCAATTTCATCAGAATCACTTACAGCAACAATCTCTGGCCCAGGTCTTCTTGGTTCAGGTGCAAACTCAGGAACTACAATCACAGGTCCTGATGCTGTTGGTCGCGCAATCACAATCCAGAATGGCCACGTTCTTCAGGTATTCCCTGATGGAACTTCAGGCGTTTCAACAGTAACAATCTCATCTGCAGCTGGAAAGGTTCTCGCAACAGAGACTCTTACATTCTTCGGTGATGCAGCAAAGATCGTAACAACAGTTAAGAAGGCAGTAATTGGCAAGACTTCAGCAGTAGCTGATGTTCTTTCAATCGTTGTCACAGATGCAGCTGGCGTGAGCGTTTCAAACCTCACAACAGTAAACATCGTTTCATCTGATATTACAAAGATCGCTGGTGCATACACATCAGCTTCAGCAACATACTCAACAACAACAGGTGCATACCTCGTTCCGTTGACACCAGTTGCTGCAGGTACAGCTAACATCACTGTTACAACTAAGGCATCAGCAACAGCTACAACTGGCGTTGACGCAGCAGCAGTATCAGTACGTGTTGGTTCATCAACACCTGCATCAGTATCTGTAACAACAGATAAGTCTTCATACGCTCCAGGCGAGAAGGCAACAATCACAGTTAAGCTTCTTGATGCAACAGGTCTTGAAGTAGCTGGTTCAGATACATACACAGCGATCTTCGCAACAGGCGGAATCACTGGTTCATACACAACAACTGGTGCTGACATCACTGTCACAGGAACAGTTAGCTATGCAGATGGTGGTAAGACATACGACATCTACATGCCTGTAACTGAGGGTGACGTTAAGTTCTCATGGACAACAGGAACTGGCCTTGCAACAGTTGCAAACCAGGGTGTTGCTGGTTCAGTAACAGTATCTGTTGGTTCAGCTTCAACTTCAGCTGCTATCGATGCAGCTAACGAAGCAGCTCAGGCAGCTTCAGACGCAACAGACGCAGCACTTGCTGCAGCTGATGCAGCTGATGCAGCTACAACAAAGGCACAGGAAGCTGTTGACGCAGTTGCAACACTTTCTGCACAGGTAAGCAAGTTGATCACAGCTCTCAAGGCTCAGATCACAACACTTACAAACCTTGTTATCAAGATCCAGAAGAAGGTAAAGGCATAATCGCCTTTAATCTTTAACTAGATTAAGAACCGAAACCCGGTTCCTCTCACGAGGAGCCGGGTTTCGGCCTTTCTATCGTTAAGATT